>DJPQ01000034.1 GCA_002439805.1 Bacteroidales bacterium UBA6408 | reverse complement strand
CTTGAGGTCGGTGAATGTCGCCGTCTTGTCGAGAGCCTGAAGATAGTTCCCGGCCGCGCCGCCGTTGTCCTCATACACGGCCACCGCGAGGTTCTTCGCCGTAGTGCCGTCGCCGATGGCCTTAGTGGCCGGTGTGCCCGGAAGTCCTGCCGTGAACGTCACGGTCACTTTCTGTCCGTCAGGCGTGCCCTCGACGCCCACCTGCTCCTTGTTGCAGCCCAGCGCCAGCACTGCCAGCGCCGCTGCCATTAAATACTTTGTATATTTCATAATGCTTTATACTTTATGTTTATTCCTTTTCAACTTTCCAAGCCTGCTTTCCGTTGTAGGTCGTCTCGACTGACTTGTAGCCGTCGGCGACATAGTTAGTATGCTCACCATCCGCGCCATTGTCCGCAGGATTGAAGCCAACGAATGTGCCACCATAAACTTTTAATGTGCTCCATTTCGCGCCAGCCGCCTGAATATTAAGCAGGAACGAAGGGTCGCCGTCGGTCTCAAACACGCCACCATAAATATTGCATTTCGCAGACTGGAATTTTGATTGCGGTCTCAAATAAATAACATCACTCGATTTTCCATCCTTATCAAGACCTGAATGGAAATATCCGCCATAAATATTTGCTGTTCCATTAGTTATAGCCAACGCATGATTCCCAACGCTGCCACTGCCGCCCTCAATATTAAGGTTTCCGTAGATGTTCACGGTTCCACCCTGAACAAATATCGCCTGAGAACCATTACCCGCAGTAGAGTTTGATGGTCCGACGAGTGTTCCGGTTCCATTCAAAGTCAATATGCTAGCTCCCACAAATATAGATTCAGAGTCATCTGTTCTGAATGTAGCAGCTGGGGATATTGAGCCAGCCTTATCTATCGTAAGAGTTGTTTTCTTCTTACTGCTCAAATGCGCAGATGACAACTCAATTGCCTGATTTACAAGACCAATACTTCCATCCTTAGTCATTGCCGATTTGAGTTCGTCTTCGGTCGATGCAGTAACCGTTGCCTTAACTACCTTATAAACAACATTTCCAGTATTTTCCTCATAACTTGCCGTAGTCGTATAGCCATCAGCGACAAAGTTGCCGCCGAGGTTGTCGTCGCCTGTGGTCGGGTCGTAGTTCTCGAACTGGCCGCCATTGACAGTGATTGTTCCAGGATCAGAGTTGTTCTGATTCAGGACATAATACCTTCCGTTCCATGGGCGTTCGCTGCGGAAGTAGCCCCCATTTATGACGATGTCTCCGCCCTGTGTGTAAATGCAAGAGTTCGCCTGATTGCTCGCATCGCCACCGACAGTGTAATTACCGCCATTGATGGTCACCTTTCCGCCAGTGCGCGCGCATACGGTAACATTATTGCCGCCTTCACCACCATCAACTATTCCATCACCTTTAATAGTCAGTTCGCCGGAAACTACAATTGCAGGTCTATCTGTAAGACCCGCTGTCATATTCTTGATGGTCTTTCCATTAAGGTCGAGGACGATTTCCTTACCGGACGCAAGTTCAAGTGCCTTGGTAATTTCAATGTCAGCAACAAGCTTCGCTGTGCCGCCGTTGGCAAAGAGGGCTATCAGTGATGCCTCGTTCTTGATATTCTCAAGGTCGATGTCCTCATCGTCATCGAAGTTAGGGTCGATTACGATGTCGAAGCCGGCCTCGGCGGTGAGGAGGTTGCCGACAATGTTGGTGCGCCAGTTGCGCTTGATTGGAGCGTTTGGAACACTGAGGGGAACTTCCTTCCCCTCGACGGTGAGAGTGGCGGTGATGTCGGTTACATCGCCGGTCTCGGAGGCGAAGACATAGTTCATCGCGAGGAGAGTGTAGTCCGTACCGTTGACCGTTATGTTTCCTGCCGGAGCGTCGGCCGTGTCAAAGGTGACATCAGCCGGAGTCCCGAGCTGGGCATCTGCGTTTGCGAGAGGTGAGAACACAGTCGGAATGCCTGTTACAGTGACAGTTGATGTCGCGTCTGTGAACTCGATAGGACGGGAAGCGGTGCCGGCAGTAATCGTACCCTTCGTCCCGATGTTAATCTGCGCGAAAGGACGCTTGAGCGTGATGTCCTTGGTGACAGGGCCGGAAATCTTGAGAGCCTTCTCCACCGCGAAGAAAGCGTCGAAGTTCTCGTCGTTGGATTTCTTGCCGCTGTAGTTGGCGGTAATAGTGCGGAGGTCATTATCCGCGATGGTGTAGTAGCCGGCCTCGCTTGTCTGTGCCCAGAAGATGAAGTTGTAGGTCTGATCCTTCACGAGCTGGAAGTTTACCTTGGCCTTTCCGTCTGTGCCGAATTT
The DNA here is from genome assembly GCA_002439805.1 of Bacteroidales bacterium UBA6408. Classification (GTDB taxonomy): domain Bacteria; phylum Bacteroidota; class Bacteroidia; order Bacteroidales; family UBA932; genus Cryptobacteroides. The sequence continues at coordinate 11,460 of DJPQ01000034.1, read as the reverse complement.
CGTCGTCTGAGCGTCGAGGCCGACCGTGTTGCCCTGCTCGTCGAACACCTGATAGTAGAGTGTCTTTGCCGTGGTGCCGTCGCCGATGGCCTTGGTTGCCGGTGCGCCCGGAACCTCGAGCGTGAACGACACACCAGCCTGCCCGCCGTTGTCGGTGAGCTGCTCCTTCGCGCAGGATGCTGCCAGAAGTGACAGGGCGGCTGCCGCGAGGGTCTTGAGTGTTGTTGTCTTTCTCATGACTTTTTGTTTTTAAATGTTGTTTTATTTTTGTGTTTTATATTGTTTTCTGTTTTCTTATTTTGTTTTGTTTCTGCTCAAAGATTTCTCGCTTCGCTCGAAATGACAGGAGGAGTGCTCGGGATGACAGGGAGAATCAATGCAGAACTATGTTGAAGTCGCCCTCGAAGGCCGGATTGACCGAGACTCCGCCGCCCGTGTTCTGCATCAGGAACGAGCCCTTGACGACCGTGAGCATGCTACGCATTATCGGAACCTGTATCTGCCGCGACATCGACAGCTGCGTCCCCTCCTCGTCGTACAGACCCACCGTCACCATCACGCTCGACGCGTCGCCGTTCACCAGGACATAGTCGAACCCCAGACGGGCGTTGTGGCTGTCGATGGCAGTTATCGTCGAACTGAAGCGCACGCCGGTCGCCGCGTCGCACGGCTTGTCGTCAAGCGCGTTGTAGGTGTTCGGCATGTAGCCCGAGTAGAAGAACACGACACGGTACTTGTTCAGATCCACTATCGGGGTCTTCGTGTCACCCTTCGTGTCGCCGTCGTCACCCTTGGTGTCCGCGGCCTCGGCCTCCTTCCGCAGCATCGCCTCTATCGTCTTCGTGATGAACTCCTGCAGGTCCGTCGTGACGAACTCGAACTTGGCCAGAGGGCGCTCCATCGGAACCGTCACCTCTGTCACGTGCTCCGAGCCCATACGGTGCACCGTCACCTCGCCCTCGCCCCGGAACGCGTCGCGGAAGTCGTTGTTCCCCTCGTGCTCGCCTATAAGGCCTATCCTGCGGAAGCTCTCCGTGCCGTAGAAGAGGTCGGCCGTCGTCCCCTTCTCCACGAAGTCCGTCCAGACAACCAGACGGTAACTCCCCTCGTCGTGGGACGTGCGGAAGCTGGCGTTCAGGTCCGTGATGTCGGACTTGACGAAGGTGCGGCGCACGTGAGGGGTCTCGCCCCACGTGCCGTCGCCGAGCCTCCTGTACGCCTCCACCGTGTAGCGCAGCTCGTAGTCCCGTCCGTCGCGGGAGGCTCGCGTGTTCTGCGCGTCCAGCACCATGTACTGGGGCATCTCGGTCGCGAAGTCGAGGTTCAGCACAACCTCAGACGGGGCGGCCGTCGGCCACTCGTGAACCGCGCAGGAGGCTGCGGAGAGAAGGAGCGGGAGGGAAAGGGCGACGGAAAGGACGGACGCGGAAAGTCTGCGCACGAAGGCCGCCGCATAGCGCCGTCCGGAAATCCTGCGGAGAGCCTTCCTCGCCGCGGAAATGACCGCATGAACTGCCGATATGAGGGATGCGCGTCTCACTGCCTGCCGCCCCTCCCGAGGTCGAAGCTGTAGGAGAAGGAGACTCCCGCGTTGTCGAGACCGACGTAGGTGCGCTTCACGCTGCCAGCGAGAGCGCCCCGTTCGGCTCGTTGTAGAACTTGTCGTAGTGGAAGCGGTACGCGCCCGCCCCGAGGACGAACTCGACGTTCCACCGCCTGTCCTTGCTTATAGGAAGCCTATAGCCGACGCTGAGACCGCCGCCTATCAGAGGTTTGTTCCCGTCGTGCGTCTGGATGCGCCAGTTCCCGTTCGCCGCGAGGTTGAAGTACGCGAGGCCGAAGTGCGCGCCGACGAAGAGGCCGTCGGGCTTCGTGAAGTTCCAGCGGAGCTCCGGCTGCACGGCGAAGGTGCGGAACTTAACCGTCGAGGTGAAGTAGTTCAGGGCCGAGTAATAGACCGGCAGCTGGAACGAGAGGTTGTCGGTGATGTCCGCCTCCACGGCGGCATTGCCTATGAGGAGGCCGAGAGCAAGGGCGTTGCTCTTGACCGTGATTTTCCGGAGCCGGTCCGCAGGAACGGACCGGACGGCATCGGCGGTATTTACGGGATGGGCATTGGAAGACGTGTTCCCAATCCGACGCGAATGTTGAAGTTGTTGTATGTTGTTGTATGTGACTCCCGAAGTGATCTCCGGAAGTTTGCCCATCTTTTCTATGTGATGTTTTCTGCGAATGCTGACGGTCGTTGCGCGACCGTCCGGAAAGGCGTTGGCTTTCAAATAGTTCCATACACCCCCCCGGCTACGGAGAGTGCGCTCCTTGCCGAGGCGGGCGATGTTTCCGTCAAGAAGGACGGAGAGTATTTCAGCGCGAAGCACGGAGGACGTGTCAGCCTCGACGCCAGCGATGAGGTCAGACCATTCGCCCACCCTTGAGTCCGTCACGAAAGTCACGGAATCCTCCCCGGCAATCTTTCCGGAGAAAGCCTCCTGCACAGCCGAAAGAACTGCGGCAAGGCGTTCGCGGGCAAGCCTCTCGTTCAGACGGAGAGAACCCTCCGGCGATGTGCCTGAAATCACGAGAATAGAATCAAGAAGATAGTGATCGGAACGGAAGGATGAAACCTCGGCTGCGAAGGATTCGAGCCTGGCGGCGTTGTCATGATAGTCAGGCTCATAGACTCCCGAACCGGGTCGGAAATAAATCTTCAGCCCGTCACCGCAGGTCTTCGCGGACTTCAGTTCAGAAGTCTGATGTTCGGCAGTATGGCGTTCAAGGGCTGAAGGCGCGGTGGCCTGGGCACAAAGAACCCCGCCGGCCAAAGCCAACAGGAGGACGACCAGAATCAGCCGGCCGAAACAAACGCTCTTTACTGCACTACAAGACATAATGCCCGACAATAAAATCATCTGTTTTCCCTGTTCAGGACACAATCGGCATCCTGCCCGGAAAACAACGCGCAAAAATAATCAATCAAGAAAAAATTTGCAATAATGATTTGACTATCTTCTGATATTTTTTCATTTGTCACATACGCCAGATAGCTCCCCTCTTCAAAAAAGAGACGAGCAAACCGGATATTAAACCGGCACAGCCTCTGCGATTTTCTCGGCGCAGTTGATTCCGTCGAGGGCGGAGGAGACGATGCCGCCGGAATAGCCCGCGCCCTCGCCGCAGGGGTAGAGGCCGGGGAGATCCGGATGGCGGAGCGTCTCGGGGTCACGCGGGATGCGGACAGGGCTGGAGGTGCGGGACTCGACGCCGAGAAGGAGCGCGTCGTTGGTGTAGTAGCCGCGCATCTTGTTCCCAATCTGCGGGAAGGCATATTTGAGGCGCAGGCGGACGTGCTCGGGAAGCAGTTCGTGGAGAGGCGCGGGAATCACGCCAGGATGGTAGGAACTCGCAGGAAGGTTCGCAGACAGGACGCCTCGGCAAAAGTCCATCATGCGCTGCCCCGGCGCGGCGAAGGGATTAAGGCCTGCGGAGCCACCTGCCTGTCCGGCCCTGAAACCGCCGGCCGAGCCGCCCCTCAGGCCATTCTGACGCGCCTTCTGCACCCAGTCATAGACCGAACGCTCGACGTCGCGTTGGAATCGCATCAGCGACAGCGGGTCGGATGCCGGATAGCCCGGAATGTCCCCCGGCTCAACGCTGACCACCACTCCTGAGTTCGCCCATTTCGAGTTGCGGGCGGAGTTCGACATTCCGTTCAGGACCGTCTCCCCCTCCTCAGTCGAAGACGGGACGAGAATGCCGCCGGGACACATACAGAACGAGAACACCCCGCGTCCCTCAATCTGGGTCACGAAGGAATATTCCGCCGTCGGCATGAAAGGCTGGTACTTTCCGTGGTACTGAATCCTGTTTATCAGCGACTGAGGATGCTCCACCCGGACTCCGAGCGCGAAGCCCTTAGCCTCAAGCGCCCATCCCCGGGAATTGAAGAGTTCGTAAATGTCCCTTGCGGAGTGACCTGTGGCGAGGATTATGTGTTTTGCGGAATATGCCCTCGAAGAGCCTTCGGGATTCTGCGCGAGCACGGTGCAGCCTCCATCCGGAGAGGGAGATATGTCGATGACGCGGGAATCGAAATGATATTCCCCGCCATGTCCGACGATACATTCGCGTATGTTCTCAACGACGACGGGGAGACGGTCGCTGCCTATGTGCGGATGCGCGTCTGTGAGGATGGACTCCGCCGCGCCGAAGCGCACGAACTGGTGCAGGACCTCACGGATGTCCCCTCGCTTGGACGAGCGGGTGAAGAGCTTGCCGTCGGAGAATGTGCCGGCCCCGCCCTCGCCGAAACAGTAGTTCGAGTCAGGGTTTATGATTCCCTTGTCAGAGAGCCTCGCCACGTCGAACTTGCGCGCGTGGACGTCCTTGCCCCTCTCTATTATCACTGGCTTCAGCCCGCGCATCAGCAGATGCAGGGCGGCGAACATCCCCGCCGGTCCCGCTCCGGCTACAATCACAGGCTCAGCGTCGTGGACATCCTTATATTCCGGAATTTCGTAACATTCAAGTCTTTCCGAGGCGGGGCACACCTGATAGCGGCAGCGGTAAATCACATCGCCCCTCGCGTCAATCGAACGCCGCACGAGCCGACACTCCCCCACCGCCTTCAGCCCGACGCCGAGAGCCCTCGCGGCCGCAGCCCTCAGTTCCTCCTCCGATATTTCCTTTCCGACCTTGCAGGTCAATTCTATTTCCTTCATATGTATCTATTTTAAATCTTCAATAAAAAGACGGGATGCAGGGCACCGTACAACGCCCCAGACCGCTTTCTATTGAGATTTTTCAAAATTCTGCCAGCCGGGAGACGGGCGCGACATCCAGAGGGGTGCGTTCGCCGTTGAGGTAGTGGTAGTAGCCGGATATGGCAATCATCGCGGCGTTGTCGGTGGTGAACTTGAATTCCGGAAGATAGACGTTCCAGCCGCGCTTCAGGCCTTCCTGCGTGATGCGGTTTCTCAGGCCGCTGTTAGCGGAGACCCCGCCGCCGATGGTGACCTCGCGGATGCCGGTCTGTTTCGCGGCCTTTATGAGCTTGTCCATCAGGATGTCTATCAGCGCCTTCTGGAACGACGCGCAGATGTCCGCCTTGTTTTCCTCCATGAAGTTCGGGTTCTTCGCCATCTCGTCGCGGACGAAATAGAGCAGGGAGGTCTTGATGCCGCTGAAGCTGTAGTCCAGTCCCGGGACATGAGGCTTGGCAAAGCGGAAACGGTTCTCGTCTCCCTCCTTCGCGAGCCTGTCGACAATCGGGCCGCCCGGGTAGCCGAGCCCCATCATCTTCGAGCACTTGTCGAACGCCTCCCCCACCGCGTCGTCGATGGTCTGCCCGAGAATCTCGTGTCTCAGAGGGCTATCGACTCTGACTATCTGGGAGTTACCGCCCGAGACGAGCAGGCATAGATAGGGAAACTGAGGGGCACGGTTTTCCTTGTCGTACTGCTTTATGAAATTGGCGAGTATATGTCCCTGAAGGTGGTTCACCTCAATAAGGGGGCAGTCCAGCGCGATGGAGAGCGCCTTCGCGAACGATGTGCCGACCAGCAGCGAGCCGAGAAGTCCCGGACCGCGGGTAAAGGCTATTGCGGTGATGTCCTCCTTAGTGACTCCGGCCCGGTCGATGGCCTGGCTCACCACAGGAACGATGTTCTGCTGATGTGCGCGCGAGGCAAGTTCCGGAATCACACCGCCGTAGGCCTTGTGCACGTCCTGGCTCGCGATGACGTTCGACAGAAGGTAGCCGCCCCTTATGACTGCCGCCGAGGTGTCGTCGCACGATGATTCTATTCCCAATATTATGTCCATATACATAATTATTTTTGCTGCAAAAGTACGAAAAAAGTCGTATTCTCGCTGCAAATTCTTAATTTTGCAGGTTATACACTCCTTTTTCTATTTATAGAAAATAAGTTGTACCAATTTGAATCAGATTTTTGAGGAAAGCCCTTCATATCGTTAAGATAGTCCTCGTGACGATTGCCGTTCTCATCGGGGCGGCGTTCATCACGATTCAGTCCCCGAGGGTACAGACGGCGGTCGCGAACCGCGTGACTGCCAAGCTCCGGGAGTCCCTTGACGCGGACATAAGGATAGGAAAGATTCATCTCAGACCATTCAACACCCTGATTATCGAGGACTTGTTCATTCTTGACAGCAACCCTGCCACGCCGCCGGATGACTTTCCGGGAATGGCACCCGTTGACACGTTTTTCCGTGCGGGCAGCATAATCGCGGGATTCTCGCTGGACGGGCTGTTCACGGGCGGAGGGCTCAGAGTGTCGCAGGCGAAAGTGAGGGACGCGCAGATGAACCTCGTGCTGGAAGGCAAGGCCCCGAACCTGTCGAGAATCTTCGGGCTTACGCCGTCGGACAAGGAACCGGAGCCGAGAAACGGGCGGGAAATGTTCTCGGCCCGTGACGTGAAAGTCAAGAACATGGGATTCAGGATGCTTAATTTCGGGAAGGAGAGGAAAGTTCCGGAAGGGGCGTACGAGACGAAGGGCGACAGCGTGGAGCAGGTCGGCATCGACTGGACAGACCTGGAAGTGAGGAATATATGCCTGCGTGGAAAGAACCTGCGGATGAAGGGCGGAATCATGACAGGAACGCTGCTGGAGATGTCGTTCAGCGAAAGAAGCGGATTACAATGCCGCGACATGAGCGCGGAGGCAAGGGTCGGCGACGGGAAGGTCATCGTGAAGGACATCAGGTTCAGGGACGATTTCTCCGACCTGAAAGTCCCTCTCTATATGATGAGCTTCGACAGCATAAAGGACTTCTCGGACTACATAAACCGCGTGAAGATGGACGGAATCATCGAAGACAGCTTCATTGATTTCCGCACAATCGCGTTCTTCGCCCCGACGCTGCGTGACACGGGCCTCAGGGCAAGGGTTTCGGGCAGCATGAGCGGACCGGTGAGGGATATGAGCTTCAAGGGAGTGAGGGCCCGCCTCGCCGACGGAAGCTTTGCCGGGACGGTCGATGGACGGCTGACGGATGTGCCGGATGTGGGAAAGATGGCCTTGGACGCAAGGCTGTCACACTGCCTGTTCACCTCCGCAGGCGCGGATGCGCTCGTTAACGCATGGACGGAGGAACGCATTGATTTCAGAAAATTCGCAAAGGGGCAGAGGTTCATGATGAACTGCCGCGTGAACGGACGGCTCAACGACATGCGCATAAGACCGAAAATTCATTCTCTCGTCGGCAGCCTCGACGCGGACATCAAGTTCAGCGACCTGATAAGGCGGGACAGGCCGATAGTCATGGACGCAAGACTGCGCACGAAAGACCTTGACGCCGGAAAGATTGCCGGGATTGACGCGGTCGGGCAGTGCAGCCTCGAAACCGGAGTGAAGATGAGACTTCCGGACGACAGGGGGACGAAGATGCAGGTACACATCGACTCGCTGAAGGTCTCAAGGCTGAACTTTCTGGGATATGACTACAGCAGGATTGCGGCCGCCGGAGACATCACCGAAGACGCCTTCGACGGAAAGTTCGTCTGCGGCGACCCTAATCTCAACTTCCTGTTTCAGGGAACGTTCGCGCTGTCCCACAACACGAACAACAGTCTCTACAAATTCTACGCGAATGTAGGTCATGCGGACCTGCACGCGCTGAAGCTCGACAGCAGGAAAGTCTCCCGCCTGAGGTTCAGGACGGCGGCAAATTTCGTCAGGACAGGGGGGCAGGACCTCATAGGGAAAGTTGAAGTGGGAGGCCTCGTCCTGGAGAACGGTTCAGGGGTTCACGACATCGGGGACGTGGAGCTGACCTCTATCACAAAAGACGAGACTCACCGGATAAAGTTCAGTTCAAGTTTTCTCGACGCGCTCTACAGCGGCACAGGGTCACCGGCGGATTTCTTCTCCGACCTTCAGGACATCACTCTCAGGCGCGACCTTCCCATGCTTTCAGCGGAACCCGCCCGGACATGGAAGGGCAGAAGCTACGACATCGGGATGAACTTCCACGACTCGCGTGGGCTGCTCTCGTTCCTCGCCCCCGGGCTCTACATTGCCGACAGCACGAGCGTGAGGATGAACATATCCCCGGAGGGGAGGCTGAACTCTGGCATGAGTTCTTCGAGAATAGCATTCAACGGCAACTATCTCAAGAACTTCCGGGCGGAGTTCAACAACGGGGACGACAATCTGACGGGAAGCGCCGGGGCGGACATGATAAGAATCGGGGAACTCGCGACTCTTGAGAACAGCATACTAAAAATGTATGCGGACAACGACAGGTTCGGTGTAGGATTCCAGTACGACAACGGCACTGACAGCGGAAACAGCGGAGAGATTTACGCTCTCGGAGAACTCGAAAGGACTCCATCTGGCGGAATAGGGCTAGCCCTCAGGCTGCTGCCATCGACGGTACACCTCAATTCGAGGCACTGGAACATACATGAATCGACATTCAGCATAACAGGAGACGGGGCACAGGTCAATTCTTTCGGGCTGACTAACGACGAGCAGCTCCTCACGGCATACGGGAAGGTCTCAAAGACGGCGGCAGACACTCTCACGGTGGAACTGGACCGCTTCGACATAGGAATCGTGAACCCGCTCGTCACTCCGGACCTCGGACTTTCAGGAAAGATGACGGGTATGGCGAGACTCATATCCCCTCTCGACGACAAGAGCATTCTTCTCGACGTCGTCTGCGACTCGACATATATGGCCGGCGAGGAAATGGGGGTTCTCTCGGCACGGTGCGGATGGGACAGGACATTCAACCGTTTCGACATAAGCCTTAAAAACGACCTCAACGGACGGAGCACCGTTTCCGCCGAAGGCAAATATACCCCGTCAAGCCGGGGGATCGAGGCACAGATTGCGCTCGACGGACTGAACATCGGCTATGCGAAGCCTTTTGTGGCGGAGATTTTCAACAGGTTTGAAGGAGGAATTTCCGGAAGAATCGCGCTTGACGGGCCGATAAGTTCGCCGGAGATAAGTTCGGAGGGTGTGAGGATTGACGACGGCGTGCTCAGCATCGCCTTCACGAATGTTCCCTATCAGGTCAGCGGCCCTGTGCACATCGACAACGAGGGGGCTCATTTCGATAATGTCACGGTCCGCGACAAGTTTGGCTCCTCAGGAAGCGTGAACGGGGCGATAACATTCGGGAATTTCGAGAATCCGGGGCTGGATGTGAACGTGAGCGTGAAAGACCTGGAGTGCCTCGACACGACGCCGAGTCTGAGTCCCTATTTCTACGGGCATCTTTTCGCCAGCGGGAACGTCCGGATAAGCGGGCCTTTCAGCGGGATTGTCCTGGACATTGACGCTGTCACGGAAAAGACAGGCAACCTGCACATCCCGATTCCGAACACCTCGGTCGCCGGAGTGACGGGCCTGCTGCGGTTCAGGGAGGAGGAAAAAATCGTGTGGGTGGACCCATACGAGGAGATGATGAGCCGGCTGAGGAAGCAGACGGAGGAGACCGGGGATTTCAGCCTGAACCTGCGTGTGGGCGCGACTCCGGGGGTTACGGCGTTCGTGGAGATAGACAGGGAGAGCGGAAACACGCTGTCTGCCAACGGAAGCGGGGATATTGAGCTGAAGATGAAGGGGGACGACTTCAACATAAACGGGAACTACAGCATCAGCAGCGGAAGCTACAGGTTCGTGGCCCTCGGACTCGCCTCCCGCGACTTTCAGATTAAGGAAGGCAGTTCCATCCGCTTCAACGGCGACATTATGGAGAGCAGCCTCAACATCGACGCGCTCTACAAGACCAAGGCTTCGCTCTCCACGCTGATTTCGGACACGACGTCGGTGAACACGCGAAGGACCGTGGAGTGCGGGATCAGCATCTCGGACAGGCTGAAGAACCCGCGTCTGGGATTCTCCATCAATGTTCCGGACATAGACCCGGCCGTGAAGTCGAAGGTTGAAAGCGCCCTGAGCACGGATGACAAGATTCAGAAGCAGTTCCTTTCGCTCATCATCTCGAACAGTTTTCTCCCGGACGAGCAGTCGGGCATCGTGAACAGCTCGACGCTGCTCTACTCGAACGTGTCGGAGGTGATGGCGAACCAGCTGAACAACATACTCCAGAAGCTTGACATCCCTATAGACCTCGGACTGAACTACCAGCCGAACTCGAAGGGCAATGATGTTTTTGACGTGGCGGTCTCGACGCAGCTGTTCAACAACCGCGTGGTGGTGAACGGGAACATCGGCAACAGGCAGTACAGCAAGACAGGCGGCTCGAACACGGACGTGGTGGGCGACATCGACATTGAAATCAAGCTGAACCGGCCGGGCACGCTGCGTCTGAACCTGTTCTCGCACTCCGCCGACCAATACACCAACTATCTCGACAACTCGCAGCGCAACGGCATCGGCATGGGCTACCAGATGGAGTTCAACGGCATCAGGGACGAGGATCGGGGAAATCTCAAGACGCTGAAGGTCGAGGCCCGTGACACGACGAAGGCGGAGGCTTTGGACAAGCTGAAAGAGAATGTCCGGGACACGCTGAAGCCCCGGAAGCCTAAACTGACACGCGAACAGAAAAAGGCGCGGCGCGAATCGCCCGGGCAAAAGACTCAGAGGGAGACCGCTCAGAAGGACACGCTGTCATCTCGAACGGAGTGAGAAATCTCTGCGCGAGGAATAACAACAGCATAGGCAATAAGACAAGAATATGGAAGATACAGAACATAGACTTTACCTGGTGCCGTCGCCGCTCGGAGATTATGAGCCGGGGAGGGTGATTCCAGCTCCGGTGCTGGAACTGCTCGGGAGCGTGGGGATATATGTGGTGGAGGAACTGCGGACGGTGCGGCGCTACCTGTCCAAGGCGGGGCTGCGGGGAAAGATTGACTCGCTGGAGCTTCACGAGCTGAACGAGCACACGGACGCCGCCACAGTCGAATCCTATCTGGAGCTGTTCCGGCGCGGCGACGTGGCTCTCATCTCGGAGGCCGGGCTCCCTGCGGTCGCCGACCCCGGTGCGCAGCTGGTCGCCCTCTGCCAGAGGCACGGGATTCAGGTAGTTCCGTTCGTCGGACCGTCCTCGCTGATGCTGGCGCTGATGGCCTCCGGTCTGAACGGACAGGCGTTCGAGTTCTGCGGCTATCTGCCGGCAAAGCCCTCGGAGCGTCGCGGACGGCTGAAATCCATTGAAGAAGAGATGGCGGCAAGCGGACGGAGCCACATTTTCATAGAGACTCCGTACCGCAACGACGCGATGCTTTCCGACATCTGCGCGGTGTGCGAGGACGGCACGCTGGTCTGCGCGGCGGCGGACATAACGACCGCTGACGAGTTCATCAGGACGCTGCCCGTCCGGGAATGGCGGAAGAAAATCGGCGGAGGCTTTCAGATAGGCAAGCGCCCCTGCGTGTTTATAATAGGTGTAGCCCCCGGATGCGGCGCTGCGGAGAAGCTGGTGCGGCCCGGCAAGGGAGAAGAAAGACACCGGCCG
>DJPQ01000040.1 GCA_002439805.1 Bacteroidales bacterium UBA6408 | reverse complement strand
CTCGCTGAAATGCTCACAACCAGGAGGTTGCTGCGCTTTCATCTTCGACCCGCGCCTTGCACTCCTTCTTTTTTCTTCAACCTCTCATTCAAGTGACTTATTAAAAGAAGCCTATTAAAATGAAGAAAACGATATATTTGTTAATGACCCTCGCCCTTGCGGCGAGCCTCGCCACCGCCTGCAACTGTGAAAAACCGGTTGCGGGGCGCTGGTCCGAGGAAAAGGCCAACGCCTGGTACGCCGAGCGTGACTGGCCGGTGGGCTGCGACTATGTCCCTGCCTATGCCGGCAACCAGATTCAGATGTGGCAGCCGTCCACATGGAATCCTGCCGAAATTGACAAGGAACTCGGATGGGCTGAGGAACTCGGGTTCAACAGCGTCCGCATATTCCTTCACGACAAGGTCTGGAGCGCTGACCGTGACGCCTTCTTCGCCAACGTCGAGGAATTTCTGAAAATCGCTGACAGCCACGGCATCAGCAGCCTCGTGACCCTCTTCACCAACGGAGGTTCCCGCGACCGCAGCGTCGATGAGGACATAGCCCCGATTCCGGGCATCCACAACAGCATCTGGGCGCAGACCCCGGGCATCGAGGCCGTCAACGACCCGTCGCAGTGGGGATGGGTGAAGGAATACGAGCAGGATGTGCTCCGTCACTTCAAGGACGACAGCCGCATCATAGCGTGGTGTCTCTACAACGAGCCGGAGAACGTCCCTGCCTGCCACACCTACCCTCTGCTCAAGAAGGTCTTTGAGTGGGCCCGCGAAATCGACCCGTCCCAGCCTCTCACGGCTCCGATTTACACCCGTCCCCTCAGCGGCAGCGGCAACCTCACCACACGATTCCCGACGGTGACCTACCTCTGCGAGAACTGCGACGTGCTGAGCATCCACTGCTATCAGCCGGCTGACGAGATGCAGCGCTTCATCGACCTCATGAAAACCTTCAACCGTCCGATTTTCTGCACCGAGTACCTCGCCCGTCCGTTCGGCAGCACCTTCGAGACCGTGCTTCCTGTTCTTAAAAAGGAAAAGGTGGCGGCCTATGACTTCGGACTCGTCAAGGGCGCGATGCAGTGCCACTATGAGTGGAACAAGGCCGATGCGGACGGCAAAAAGATTCCGTTCACCGAGGAGCCGGAGCTCTGGTTTCACGACATTCTCTACCCTGACGGCACACCGTACAACGCCGCCGAGGTCGAGTTCATCAAATCGATGACTAAGAAATAAATAATCATATCCCCGGCGGCGCCGTCTCGTTTCGTGTTCTGCCGGGGATTTTATCCATATATGAATTTTTTTGAGTATATGGATTCTTCGAAAATCTGAATAGGGCAATGAAAGCATATAACCTCATTCTCGCGGCGGCTCTCATTCTGACGGCCGTCTCCTGCGAACCGAATATCCCCTCTAACGACAATCCCGACAATCCCGACATCCCGTCCGTGACTCCGGGCGACGGCAACATAGTCATGCAATGGGAAAACGAACCGCAGCGCGTCTGCCCGGGAGCATACGCCCGTGTCCACAGATTGAACGACGGCCGCTATATGCTTGTCTATTCCAGCGGTTCCGACGGCTACCTCCGTTTCAGCACTGACGGCTGCCTCACCTGGTCGCAGCCGTCCAAGGTCTTCATCGCCAAAAACTTCACCAGCGAGGCCGGAGTGAATGTCGCCAACGCGGAGTTCGCGCAGCTCAGCGCCGACAATCCTCACCGTCCGAACCGCATCATCTACGCGGCGAATCTTCGCCCGAAGAACAAGAAGACGACAAAGACCCCATATTCCATAGCCATTATCACCTCCGACGACAACGGTGTCAACTGGAGCGGAATCAATGAAATCTATGCCTCGCGGACATGGAGTTCCGACATCGAGAAGGGCTGCTACGAACCGTTCGTCCTCGAGCTTCCGGACGGCACGGTGCAGATTTATTTCGCCGACGAGACTCCGTACTACAAGGACGGCCTCCACTATCAGAACATCTCCGTCATGGAATCGTCCGACGGCGGCGACACATGGACGAAGACCCCGCGCGTCGTATCCTACAACAGTCGCTGCCGCGACGGAATGCCGGTCGCGATGCTGCTGAAGGACAAAATTTATGTGGCCATCGAAGAGAACGGTCTCGGCCATCCGCATTTCCGTCCGAAAATCGTCTATAGCGATGTCGTCGATAACTGGAAGATGCCTGTTCTCAGCACCTCGGCCTACCGCTTCAATCCTCTCATGACCCCCATCGACAGCGACAGCATCTATGCGGGAGCGCCCTATCTGATTCACACGGACAACTACCTTGCCCTTGCCTACCTCAGTTCCGATGGAGCCGCCGAACCCGGCTCAAAAAACGCCACGATGGAGTTCACCGTATGCGCACGGAACGAGATGACTTCAGACGGCAAGTTCGCCGGCAAGATGCGCGGGAAGTTCCGTCCGTTCACCATCGACCAGACCACCGGCCGCGCCCTCTGGGGCTCCCTCTGCGACCTCGGAGACGACACCATCCTCGCAGTCACCGAATGGGACGGCGAGGTCTGGATCCGTCGCGGCCGCATCGTCACCGAAAAGCTTTAGCCTCTCATGATTTCAGGAACCTTTGACACAGCGTAGAGTGGAATGTCCGTGACACTTTTGCCCTTGAAGTAAGGGAGAAGCGATGTTCTGAAAATCAGTTGGGTCTTATATTGGCTTGAGAACACTTTCAGGGACTTTGCCTTGACCGAAATCTCGGCCTTTGCCTCCAGCGGTGCAATCTGCCCTCCCGCCTGAATTACGAAATCGACTTCCGCCTGCCCGGTGTCCGGCGTCCAGTAGTGCAGTTTCACATCGTCCTCATCCGTGCTTCTGCAAATCAGTTCCTGAAGGACATATTGTTCTGTCAGAGCTCCCTTATATTGTTTGTAAAACTCCGATCCGTCCAGAAGCGTGCGGCGGTCAAGCGAGCACATGGCTCCGAGTATGCCGACGTCGAGGACGAACAGTTTGAATGATTCCGTGTCCTCGAATCCGTCCAACGGAATCTCGCCCTTTGATACTCTCGTATGCCGATAGGCGAGTCCTGCATCGACCAGCCATTTTATAGCAGTCTCATATTCCTTTGCCCTCGCTCCGGATTTTATCACAGCATAGACAAATTTCTTGTTTTCCTTTGCCAAATGTGTCGGAATGCTGTCCCACACGAGGCTGATTCTCGGGACGACATCATTCGGGGCGTGCTTCGAAAAATCTCTTTTATAGGATTGTATGAGTTCCCGCTGCACTCTTCTCACTTTTGAGTAGTCATGGGTCGTCACGAACTTTTCCACCGCCTCGGGCATCCCTCCGATGTAGTAATAGTTGCGCAGAACTTCTTCAAACTGGTCCGCGAGAATATTCATAAGCGTCCAGTCGCGGCTCTTGAGGACATCGAAAAGATTTTCCTTTCCTGCCGCCACAAGAAATTCGTCGAACGTCATGGGGAATATCTTGAGAAAGGAGACCTTGCCGACGGGAAATGATTCTCCCTCGTGATTCATCAGTCCGAGCAGAGACCCTGCGGCGATGACGTGCAGTTGCGGAAATTCGTCATTGAAATATTTCAGTGACAGCAATCCTCGCGGAGCCCATTGTATCTCATCTAGAAACAGCAGTGTTTTTCCCGGAATGACTTTCTTCCCGGAAAAGGCGCTTATTGCCAGAAGAATCCTGTCAAAGTCGAAATCAAGCTCAAAAAGCGGGCGGAGAGCTGTTTGTTTCTCGAAGTTGAGTTCAATGTAATTCTCAAACTCTTTCTCGCCCAATTCTCTTGCGAGCCATGTTTTTCCGACCTGTCTTGCACCTTCGAGTATGAGAGGCTTGCGTTCGTTGTCTGTAGTTTGCTTCCATTCAAGCAGTTGCGTGTAGGCAAATCTTTTCATATTCCCCTAATTTTCTGCAAAATTAACACTTTTTTCGACGAAAAAAATGTAAAATGCACATAAAATAACATGAATATATGGCAAGTTGCGCGATGTAAATGAATCGAAATGGAATGCTTGTGTGACCTTTGCGGTCTCATCGTCACCGAAAAGGAATAAATCCCGTCTCCTCAAAATTTATTTCCCCGTTTTTCCGGAAATCCTCACAATTTATTTTGACGATTTTCCGGAAATCCTCACAATTTATGAAATTTTGCTGTTCTGGAGCGAAAGTAGATTAGGGGAGATTTCCGGACATAATCGCCTTTCAGTGACCTTTGGCATTTGTAAAGATTTTTTACAGCGGTGTAAAGTTTCTTTACATTGGGATGCCGATTTTGAGGGGTTAATTCGTTGATATATATCTAATTGCGCTGTATGGCATGGGAGGTGTTCGTATTCACGGACAAAATGTGCGATATGATTAAGACATCTCTTATATTAACGGCTCTTGTGATGCTTGCCCTTCCCTTGGACATGAGGGGACAGGAGGCTGCTCCGGATGATTCCATCGGTCTCAAAGATTTGTCGGAAACAGTTTCCGGGCAGAAGGTGATGTCGCTGAAGGACTGCATGGAATATGCGGTGGCTAATGCCGCTCAGGTGCAGACTCAGCGGACTAAGGTCGGGGACGCGCGGCTTGACAGGCGCGATGCCATACTTACGGCATTCACCCCCACCGTCGAAGCCTCGACTTACGGCTACTATCGTTGGGGACGCTCCATCGACCCTGAGACAAACACTTATGTGACAACTACATCCCTGAACAACGGGTGGTCCGTTTCCGCCGGGATAATGCTGTTCGACGGCTTCTCTGCACTCAACAACATAAAGATTGCCAAGACTTCGCTCTCGATGGGGCTCACGCAGGAGCGGCAGGAAGAGGACAAGGTCTGCCTCGCCACGATGGAGGCCTATTTCAATGTGCTCTACTACACCGAACTCGTGAATATACTCGCGGAGCAGGTCGAGAATGCCCGGTCCGCGCTCACGCTTGCCTCCCGTCAGGAAGAACTCGGGGTGAAGGGTCATGCTGACGTCGTGCAGATGGAGGCTGACCTCGCGGACAGGGAATATGAACTCGTCTCTGCACGCAACAGTTTGACGGACGCGAAGATAACACTCGAAGACGTGATGCTTTGGCCGGTGGGGGAGGAACTTGTGATAGACACGAATCTCGGTTCTCTGGATTCCGGGACTTGCGGCGATTCTGAACCTTCCGATAATTCGGTCTTTGCCGGAGACGCGATTTTTTACGGGAATGACGGCGTTGCTTCCGGGAATGCCTCAGTCGATGACATAATTCTCAAGGCGCGTTCGACCATGCCGTCGGTTCTTGTCGCCAAAGGGGCGCTCGACAACGCGAAATATGCCCTGCGCACAGCAAAATGGCAGTTCCTGCCTACCATCGGACTCTATGGCGGCTGGTCCACGAGCTACTACACCTACCCCGGTCAGTCCGGCTACACCCCGACCCCATACTGGAGCCAGTTCTCCAACAACGGCGGAGAATATCTCCAGCTTTCGCTGAGTATCCCTATCTACGACCGTCTGAGCAAGTTCACGAAGCTCTCCAAGCGCCGCAACGAGTACCGCCGCGCCGAAATCGAGTACAACAAGTCGCTCCGTGACGTCGAGTCCGAAGTCCGCCGTGCGGTGAGCGACCGCGACGGAGCAGAGTCGGCCCTGCTTCAGGCTGAGCGCCGCGCCGATGCCCAGGAAGAGGCTTTCCGCCTGAATTCACGCAAGTTCGAGCAGGGGCTCATCTCGTCCATCGAGTACAACACCGCTTCCGCCAACTACCTCAAGGCCAAGGCCGAACGCCTCAATGCCCTGCTGAAATGGCAGCTGAAACGGCGCGTGGTGTCATATTATAATGGTGTGCGTTATATTGATCAAAAATAGCGGGAAATTGACAGGAAAGAATAACCGAAAAGGGATCTAAGGATCTGCTTGGGATGGTCTCGCGAAAGCGAGACGCAGGAAACATATACTCCGCGCAACAATGGAGGTCACGATAGGATAACAATTTATCTAGAAAACAATGGATAAGGTAATTGAAAAGAAAAAGGGCATAGCCGTCGCATTTACGAAAAAGTCGATTAAGTGGTGGGCGGCCGGAGCGTTCGCGGTTCTCGTAGTCGTCCTGCTCCTCACCGGCCGCCGCTCGGTTCTTCGCGTTGACGGCAGTACAATCCTCACCGGCACAGCCCGTCAGGGTGAGTTCAACGACTACATCCGCGTCAGCGGTCAGGTTCAGCCTATGACAACAGTCCAGCTCAGCCCGACCGAAGGCGGAAACGTCCAGAGAATAGTCGTCGAGGAGGGCAGCCGCGTCAATGCGGGCGACGTCATCGTTGTTCTGGGCAACGAAAGCCTCGATATGCAGATTCTTAACTCCGAGGCGGAGCTCGCCGAGAAGGAGAACATTCTCCGTAATACCATGATTTCTATGGAGCAGCAGAAACTCAGCGTCCGGCAGGAGCGGCTCAGCCTCCAGATTGAGGTCCGTCGCGCCCGCCGCGCCTATGAGCAGAACAAGGCGCTTTATGAAGAGAGACTGATAGCAAGGGAAGAGTATCTCAAGGCCTCCGAGGACTATGAACTCGCCAAGGACAAGCTCGAACTCGTCACCGACCGCGAGCGTCAGGACAGCCTCTACCGCAGTGTCCAGATTGCTCAGATGCACGAGAGCCTTGAGAACATGAGGCTGAATATGAATATGATACGCCGCCGCAAGGAAAACCTCTCCGTCAAGGCTCCTATCAGCGGCGAGCTCGGCCTGCTCGACGTGGAGCTCGGCCAGTCGGTCGCTGCCGGGGCCAAGATAGGGCAGATTAACAATCTGGATTCCTACAAGATTGAGGCTCAGATAGACGAGCACTACATCGACCGCGTCGCTCCGGGGCTTGAGGCGACTTTCGAGCGCCAGAACGAGAAATACTCCGCCGTCATCCGCAAGGTCTATCCCGAGGTCCGCGACGGCAAGTTCAAGGCCGACTTCCGCTTCGAGGGTCAGCAGCCCGAAAACATCCGCGCCGGCCAGACCTACTACCTTAATCTCCAGCTCGGTCAGAGTGCCGAGGCCATACTCATCCCTCGTGGCTCGTTCTACCAGAACACCGGCGGCAAGTGGGTCTATGTCCTCAACGCCGACGGCACGAAGGCCACGAAGCGCAGCGTCCGCATAGGCCGGCAGAATCCGCAGTACTACGAGGTTCTTGAGGGGCTTGCCCCCGGCGACAAGGTTATCATTTCGTCGTATGATTCATTCGGAGATAAAGATGAGTTAATCATAAAGTGATATGAACACGTATTTTAAATTCCTGTCAAAGAATAAATTATATACTACAATTGAGGCATTCGGGCTTTCGTTGGCGCTCGGATTCATAATCCTCCTCGCCTCTTACGCCCGCACGGAATTCAGCGTCGGCGCACATCAGCCGCTCTCGAAACAGCTCTACGCCATCGGAACCGAGGACATGATAGGCATGACGCTCGGCACGGGGGAGGAATTTTTCCCGTCGATGCCGGAGATAACCTCGTGGACACGGGTCGCGGTGTACGGCGATGCTGATGTCACCGTTGACGGCGAGTACTATCAGGTTGAGGCCGATGCCCTTGACACGAATTTCCTGAAGCTGTTCGACTACCGCAT
>DJPQ01000032.1 GCA_002439805.1 Bacteroidales bacterium UBA6408 | reverse complement strand
TATTCCCCGCTGAAGGATTGCGAGCCGATGCTGCGCTTCGTTTTCCTTACGGGCATCACCAAGTTCTCGCAGCTCAGCATCTTCAGCGAGCTGAACAACATCAAGAACGTGAGCATGGACGAGCCCTATGCCGGCATCTGCGGAATCACCAAGGAGGAGCTGCTTACCCGGATGAGCGGAGATATAGACGAGCTTGCGAAGAAATTGAATCTGAGCAGGGAAGAGACGATAGCGGAGTTGACAGACCATTATGACGGCTATCATTTCTGCTGGCCGTCGTCTGATGTCTTCAATCCTTTCAGCCTGCTCAACTGCTTTGCAGACGGGAAGATGGGCTCTTATTGGTTCGGTTCCGGCACTCCGACCTATCTCATCGAAAAGATGAGGGAATTTAATGTGCTGCCATCGCAGCTTGGAGAGGTCAGGGCTACGGAGGCCTCTTTTGACGCTGCGACGGAGACTATGACCTCGTTGACTCCGCTGCTTTATCAGAGTGGCTATCTTACAATCAAGGACTATGATGAAAGGCTGGATGTGTATACGCTCGACATACCGAACAGAGAGATAAAGGTCGGCCTTTTCGACAGTCTTTTACCGGGCTATTTGACGTCGGAGATTGATTCGGGAAGAGTGGTTATTGCCGATATGTCAGCATTTCTGGATGATAGGGATGTGGATGGTGCCATGCGGTTACTGGCTGATTTTCTGAAGACCGTTCCTTATTGTCACAATACTAACTATGAGGGGCATTATCAACAGATGCTCTACATTATCTTTGCTTTGCTGACAGACTATGGCATCATTGTCGAACAGCGCACTGCAAAAGGCAGGATAGACATCTCGCTGGAAACAAAAGACACAATCTATGTGCTGGAACTCAAATTTGGCAGGAGCGCGGATGTGGCTCTTGCTCAGATAGAAGAAAAGCGTTATGCCGAGGCCTTCAGGATGAGGGGCAAGGAAATTGTGAAAGTCGGCATGAACTTCACTGTGAAGGACGGGGTGAATGACTTGGACTGGAAAGTGGGGCAAGTTAAACCTGAGACAGCTGTGTCATAGAGCGGGTGAGAAAGGACAGGTGAGGTCAGTTGGCCATCAGAGCGGTCGTGTAGGTTTTGTCGGAAAGCGGCAGCGAGACTGGGGAAGGGGTTCCGAGACTGTTCCAGTCGAGGTCGTGGATGCGTGTGCCGCCCACTGGCTCTGAAAAGCAGAGGAGGATGTGCCCCGGCTTTCCGGGATTCGACGTGGCGGAGACGATTCTGCCCATTTTGCAGGTGTAGATTGCCTGACCAATTTCTCCGGTCTGGACGTTGACGGGGCGGAACAGGCTCGGGCCTCCGTCGTACGTGACGATGTAGCCGGCCGTTTCATCTCCGATTGTGACGCCGGCGACCCTGAAAGGAATCACAGCGGCGGCTTTTTCTATGTCCTCCAGTTTGCGGAAACCGTCCTTGCCCAGCATGACCGTCGTCCAGCTGCCGTTGCCCCTGTTCGCGGACAGAAGGTATGAGCAGGATTCGCCATCGTCAATGAATACTCCGGGATAGTCTCCGAAATGTTCGGGCATAAGCCCGTCGGGGAGCTTGAATGTCGGCTGGACGGGAGCCGGGCCGATTGACGTTTGGACGGGAGCCGGGCCGACTGACTTTTGAACAGGAGTTGGGCCGTTCGACTTTTGGGCAGGTGCCGGACCGTTTGACTTTTGGGCAGGTGCCGGACCGTTTGCCTTTGTCAGGTAGTCGGCGCAGATTTCAACCGGCAGTTCCCGTATGGTGCAGAGACCGTCCCGCTGCACGACGGCCGCAGCGGTCTTTGCAGGGGTTGTGAACAGTGCAACGACGTCGGTCGCGAGAGTTTCGGCCTCGCCGGTGAAGAAATCGACATATACGGCGGTCTTGGCGTCGCTCCCGCCGGAAATGCCGCATAGGCCGTAGGACCTCGGGACATTGATGACGGAACGGTAGCTTTCGGGCAGGGCAGTTTCAAACGACTTGCTTCCGACGTTGTTCGCGTCGAGGATGAATCCCTCGATGCTTTTCGACGTGTCGCTCATCCCGTAGAGCCTCAGTTCCCTCGGTGCCTGCCCGTCAGTGATTCTCAATTTGCCGATTCTCTGCAGATGACCTTCGCGCATCACGCTGACTTCGACATCCGCCGCCGGATACCTGTACGGCAGCACCGCAGTTATGCCCTCCGGCGTGACTTCCTGCCTTTTGGCATATATGCCCGACGCCTTGCCGACGGGGAGATGCACATCACCGGTTTCCCAACTGAAAGTCAGCATGACATTGTCCGTCTGCCGGTAGCCCGTGCCCTTCAGATGAACCGCGTCTCCGGGGCCGCGTTCCAGTCCCTCTTCCTCAAGACTCGCGTTTACAATGAAAGCCGTGGCTTCGGACGGTTCGCAATTCTTTCTGTCACAGGATGCGGCAAATCCCGATGCGAGCAGAATCAGGACATATGTCCCCAATATGTTATAAAGACTTTTATACATTTTCATACGCAATTTCCTTACGTCAGCCAGTCTGCACCGGACTCCATAAGCCTTGCTGTCCGGATTTTTTCGAGGTTACTTAAAGTATTGATAGTCAATAAGGATAATCCACAGGGATGACGATTTCCGTATATATTCTCCCGCTGCGGATGCGCACGTTGTAGTTTTTGACTTCAAACTTTTATCCGGCGCTGTCTCCATCAAAAATTATGCGACGGCCGATTTTCTCTCGGAAAATGAAACAAGTTTCAACGCAACTCCTCGATTTCCATTGTGCCCGGCATCGAGGAGAACTGTACGCCGTCGATGCCGGAACTCTGGCTTTGATGAAAATGGCCATAGAACCAATGTTCAAGCGGATGGCTGTTGGCTTTCGGATATTCGAAAATCCGATCCATAGTCCTTCGTTCGTTGTCGCAGTCCGCAAGAAGGGTTGAGTCTCGTTCTGCCCATTCCGATAATCCGGACTTTGAAATCAGTTCGCAGAATGATGGGGAAGTGTGCGTGATGACTGTGTCAATCTTGAACCTTCGTCCGATGGTATTCATGGCATATTCGTCAAATATCGGCTTCTCGT
>DJPQ01000027.1:675-20371 GCA_002439805.1 Bacteroidales bacterium UBA6408 | reverse complement strand
TAATTTTTAACGAAGTATTGTAAACTATAATGACGGATATTTACAGTCTCTCGGACGCACAGATTTCACAAAAGATTGGAGCCCGACTCAAGTCGGTGCGCCTGAAGCAGAACATTACGCAGCAGGAACTTGCTAATCAGGCTGTCGTATCGGTGTCAAGCATAAAGAAAATCGAAAGCGGGCACATCTGTTCCTTTGACTCCCTGCTGAGGATTATGCGCATTCTTGGAAGTCTGGATTTGTTGCAGGAACTGACGGAAGATGAGACGCTGAGCCCGAATGAATATTTCGAGATGGTGAATTCCAGAGGCAGGCGTCTGCGCAAACGCGCAAGAAACAAAAGAATGCCTTTGACAGAGAAGGAGGAATCAGAATGGTAGATGTTGCAAAGGTGCGCCTGTTCGGGAAAGAGATCGGGACAGTCCGGTGGAATGAAGCCGTCACAACAAATCTCTAACGCACTGTAAAACAGCGCAAACATATTCGATTTGTACGGAATCGCAAAATGTTTTGACGACAAAATGCACGGAATCGCAAAATGTTTTAGCCGAAAATTGCACGAAATCGGAAAATGTTTCTGATTGCGGCATATCCGGATTGAAGATTTATTGCCATTTGCCACAAAATCTTCAACAAATATGGCGATGATTTTTGGAACTTCCAAATTACATCCTAAAACTGTTCGCCCCTCCCCGTGTAGGCGACGACGGCGGTGCGGTAGGAGATTAGTGCGTCAATGCGGGCGAAATTCGGACTTTTTTGTCGAATTTCGCCCGGCTTCGTCGTGGTGGAGGGATTACTTGACTTCAAAAAGACGGATGTGAAGACTTTGGATTGGAGAGATCGGAGATTGAGTGGAGGCGGCTTGAATTGGGGAGGATGCGACGGGACATGGAACGGTGGCTGAATCGAGGAGTTTCAGATTCAGCGAGAATGAGGAAGCGGGGTGAGTGACAGGGACGGATTTTGCGGCTTCGCGCCAGAATGTTGCAGGGACTTGGGATGCGGAGAAAGTCAGGGAGATTGTCTGATTGAGAGAAAGGCTGAAGAGGCCGCTGACTTGGCTTCGGTAAGTCGGGAATGAGTTTATTCCGGCGGTGGCTTTCAGAAGATGAGCTTCCATTGCGCCGTCCGTCACATAGAGGAAGAGTTTTCTGGAGCCCGGGAGAGTTATCGCGTTCAAACGGCGGAGGTCATTGAGCACCTTGCCGACATTTTCTGTGTAGGTCAGAGTCGAGCCGGTGAAGCGGTGCAGTTTCATCTCGAAGCAGAGATTGTCGGTGCCGTCGGTGCTGCCGATGACGTTGGTGCCGCCGTCGTAGTGGAGGTCAAGCTCCGCATGACCGAGGTTGAGGGCATTGCAAAGATTGGGGTTGTATTGCTCTTCGAGGCAATAGTGATTCAGGTCGCTGTCCTGCCGGAGCATATTCGCGAACCAATAGTAGCGGATGTTGTCTTCGGTCAAGTTTTTTGTCCGCTTTGAGAGGTCATTGCAAAATTCTGTGAAAACTGTGTTGATGTTCATGATTGTGATGATTTTATTTGGTTATATTATTTCGTCAGTCGGGGTTGGGCCGGAGGCCTTGCCCCGACTGACACGATTATTTCTTCCGATGAACCAGCAGGTGCCGCCTTGGGCAGGAACTTATCAGTCCTTGACGCAACGGACAGAAGACTTGCCACTCCTATAGTCATCAATATTATCAATTCTAGGACTATATTTATTAGAATCATAGAGTATTAAATATCGATATTGACGAACATTATAAGAATTTGTGTAACTATTACTTGACCAATAGCTACCTACACTCGAATCGTCATTAGTGTATGGAAAGAATACAGCGTCAGCTAATTCCGAATAATTGTTACTTCCAGAAAACCACCGTCCATTCATTCCATTAAATATTGAATTAGCAGAGTAATTCGTTGACAATGATTCAAGTTCTTCATCCGATGGCGTTCTCCAACCATTTGGACAAGCTCGCTGAGCATCATAAAATGAATATTTTTCTCCATGGCGAGAATCTGGTGAATAACCAACATTCGCGCAAGACCAAACAAGGCCATCAATCTCCATACATCCTCCACTTACTGGTTGTCCATCACCTGTAATGCAATAAGTCTCTTGAACACCAATACTAGTATCTGTATTTATCAGCCAACCGCGAGAAGGACATATAACATGGGCCAGAATAAGATTATTGTGAATATCTAAAATTTTTATCTGCTTTATTTTCGTTAAATCCAACTCCGAGATGCTGAGTCCGGAAGCATAGAGTTCCTCAAGAAGAGTATTGTTCCGCAGGTCCACGAGCGAAATTTCCTTGTTGTCGCTGACGTTCAGCTTCTTGAGGGCAGTGTTGCTGCGGAGGTTTATGGCGGAGAGGCCATTGCCGGAGATGTTGAAATCCTCAAGGGCGGTATTGGCGGTGACGTTGATTTTCGTGAGACCGTTATTGCTGCAGTTGAGTGTCTTGAGGGCAGTGTTGTTCGCCACATTCAGCGACGGGATGGAGTTGCCGGAGCAGTCGAGGGATTCGAGGGCGAGGTTCTTCGTGATGTCGAGTGACTGGAGGCCGCAGCCGTGGGCGGCGAGCGTGGTGAGTCCGGTCAGGAGCGAGAGGTCAACGGTTGTGACCGCCGGGTTGCCCGAGATGTCAACGGTGGTGAAGTCGCCGTCGAAGACGAGCGAGGTCAGCTCCGGGGTGTCCTTGAATGTGAAGCCCGTGAACGGCGTGTTCCGGATGCTGAAGTCGAAGGTCGTCGCCTGGGTGTAGGCGCTGAACTTTATCGCCGTGCCGTCGATGGCGTTCGTCGTCTCGCCCTGGAGCAGGAGGTTCTGGAGCGCGGCGCAGTTGTCGAGGACGAGCTTCCTCACGGGGTTGCCGGCGCAGTTGAGCGTGCGCAGCTGAGTGAGGGTGTGGAGGTCCATCTCCGCGATGGCGTTGTTCGCGCAGTTGACGGTCACGAGGTTGGTGCAGCATTCGAGGCCGGTGAGATCCGTGACGCCCTTGCCGGAGCAGTTCACCGCGATGATGTTGTCGGCCTCGGCGATGCTTATCTGACCGTCCTCGTCATCGTCGTAGATGTTCAGCAGATAGGACTTGAGGGCCGCGTCCGGGATGCTGATGCCGCCGTTGTTGAAGAATATCGCCGTTGCGTCGTCCTTGGTGAGCGTGAGCGCGTCCTGCTGGGCGCTGTCCTTGAGCCAGAGCTTTTCGAGGGCAGAGTTGCCGCTGCAGTCGAGGTTGGTGAGGGCGGCGTTGCTGCTGACGTTAAGGCTCTTCAGTGCGTTGCCGGAGCAGTCAAGCTTCGCGAGGGACGGAAGCTTTGTCACGTCAAGCTGCGTAAGGGCGTTGTTGGCGCAGCCGACCTCCTCGATGCCCGAGCAGGCTGAAAGGTCGAGGCCGGTGAGGGAGTTGCCACGGCAGTCGAGCTTGGTGAGCGCCGTGCAGTTGCCGAGGAAGAGGTGCGTGAGGGCGTTGCTTCCGCAGGAGAGCTCAGCCAGTTTGGAGGCTTTCGTGAGGTCAAGCGCCTTGATGGCGTTGCCGCCGCAGTCGAGCTTCACGAGTTCTGTGTTCTTCGCGAGGTCAATGGCAGTCAGCTGGTTGTTCGCGCAGCGAAACTCCGTGAGCAGGCGGCAGTTGGAGACGTTCAGGGCGGCGAGGCTGTTGTCACCGCAGCCAAGCGTCTTCAGCTCCTTGTTCTGAGCCACATTGAGAGACACGAGCTTGTTGCCTGCGCAGTTGAGAGCTTCGAGCGACTTAGAGCCGCTGACCGTGAGCGTCTGGAGGCGGTTCCTTGAGCAGTCTATGGCCCTGAGCGCTGCGCAGCCGCCGAGGTCGATGCCTTCGAGGCTGTTGTTCGACGCGTTGAGTTCGGTGAGCTTCGTGTTGCGGCTGAGGTCGAGCGCGGTCAGGCGGTTGTAGCTGCAGTCCAGACGCGCGAGGTTGGAGAAGTACTCTATGCCCGCGAGGCTACGGATGGTCGCGAGGCTGGCCGCGATGTCGATTTCTGTCACCGCGAGGGCCTCCTCCTCGGAGATTTCCCCGTCGCCGTCGGTGTCGAAGCTGTCGACGAGATACGCCTTGAAGTTGGCGTCCGGGATGTATATCCTGTCCGTCGTCCACGGAACCATGCTTATGTACTCCGAGCTCTTCTGCGTGCTGCCGCTGCTTATCAGAAGGCGAACGTTAGCCGATATGCCGCTGCGGAAGTAGCTCTCGTCGAGGTTCGCTCCGGAGGCGACCACCGTGAGGATGCCCTCGCCTGCCGTGACGCTCGATATCGGGAGTTCCACGGTCTCTCCCGCAGTTGCCCTCGTCACCGTATAGACCGCCTTGAGGCTGAGGGCGCTGCTCCACACCGCCGCGAGGTCGGACGCGGCGCTCGCGGGCTGTATCTCGAAGCGCAGGGTCGTCGAGCCCGGAGTTATCCCGCCGTCGCCGTTGGTGTAGTACATCGTCGCCCTGCCGTCGGAGTAGTCCGGGACGAAGCTTATGGACTGGATGCGGGCGGTGAGGGCCTCAATTCTTGAGTTGATTTCCTCGATGTCCGTCTGGATGCTGTAGATTGCCGCCTTGATGTTCTTCACCTCGGTCTCGAGGGTCTTGACACGGGTCGTGAGCTTGGTGATGGTTTCGTTTATGTCCTTGACCTCGTCGTCGATCCTCGCGTTGACGTCGCTGACGCTCCTGGCGAGCTCGGCGGTGAGCTTCCCGTCGAGGCTGTTGACTGCCGTCTTGATGGCCTCGGTGTAGGCCTCGGTGAGTTCCGTCCTTGCCGTCTCAAGGTCGGCGCGGAGCTGCGCTATGGCCGCCGCGTTGTCGGAGATGGCGGCGGCGTTGTTGCCTATCGCCGTGGTGTTGGACGAGATGAGGGAGGCGTTCGACGCTATGTTCGCGGCGTTGGTGCCTATCGCCTCGGCGTTGGCGGCGATTTTCCTCGCGTTCTCGGCTATTGCGGACTTGTTGTCGGCGATGCCCTTTTCGGAGGCGGTCTTGAGGGCGCTCAGCGCCGTGCGGGTCTCGGAGAGGAGTTTCGTGTTGGAGTCTATGGCCGTCTTGTTCGCGTCGATGAGCTTCCTGTTCGCCGCGATGTCGGTGCCGTTGGTTTCGATGTCCTCAGTGTTCCTGCTTATGGCCGCGGCGTTGTCGGAAATCCTGCCGGCGTTCTCGCCGATGGACTTGGCGTTGTCCGCTATCTTCGATGCGTTCTCCTCTATGGACCTGAGGTTTGCCTTGATGGCCTCCGCGTTCTCCCCGATGAGGCCGGTGTTGGACTCGACGTCGCCCTGGAGCTTCGTGAGGTCGGTGCGCAGGCCGCCGATGAGTTCGGCGTTGGCCGCTGTCTGTTTTTCCATGTCCGTGCGCAGGCCCGCGACGAGGCCTTCGAGGTAGGTCTTCTGGGACTTCAGCTCGCCCTCGAGTTCGGACTTCAGCGCGGCTATCTTCGAGTCGGTCTCGGACACCGTGCTGTAGCCGGTGAGGGCGCTGTTCACCCATTCCTTCATGGATGACTCGGATGCGGCAATGGACTTCGAGATGGCGGCCTTCCATGCCTTCTCCATGTCCGTGCGGGCGGAGGCGATGGCGGACGTGTAGTCCCTCGTTATGTCCGAGGCTATGTCGGACTTCAGCTGCTCACGGATCGGCTCGACCGCCTTGGCGACCTCGGCGCTGACCGTCGTCGAGAGCTGCTCCTCAAGGGCTGCGACGGAGGCGTTCAGGGACTCCACCGTGCCGCGGATGCCGGCGATGTCGGAGGCGAGGGTGTTGTACTGTTCGAGGGTGGCGAAGGTGGCGCTTGCCCAGTCCTTCGCCGAGCTGATTTCGCCGTCGGTGTAGGTCCTGAGGTCCGAGATTTTCTTTTCGAGTTCGGTGTCCTTGGCCCGGAGCTGTTCTACGGTCTGTTCAATCTGTTCGAGCCTGCCCTCCAGCGCCGACTTCGCGGAGGCGAGCTGCGCGAGCACGTCGGACTTGGCTGTGGAAATCTGCTGTTCGAGGTCGGATTTCAGGGCGCTGTCGGACTTCTTCGCGTCTTCGGCGGCGCGGTCAAGTTCCTGTTCCAGCGCGGTGATCTTGGATTCGGATTCGGTGATTGACTTGCGGAGGTCAGCAGCCGTGGTCTCGAGGCTCTCGATGTAGCCCTTCAGTTCCTTGTCGGTCTGCTCAAGTTTCGGGAGCGAAGTCTCGATGGCCTTGATCTGTTCGTTGATTGTCTTGATTCGGGTGTTCTCGATTTGGTCAACCCTTGAGCTCACGGAGTCGATTTTCTCCTCAAGTTCGCGGCAGCCGCCTAACAGGCTGGCTGTCAATAGAATCCCCCCCCATACAAGGGCAGGCGAGATTAACTTTTTCATGGTGCTTATTTTTTGTTAAATAGTTCGTTTTCAGCTAATTGCTACAAAGGTAATTCTTAATCAGCAAATTACAAAAGTTTTTTTCATAAGCACAATTGAAGATTTTGTGGCAAATGGCACAAATTCTTCAACAAAGACGGCGAGGATTTTTGAAGCTTCCCCAAGCCACCCCGATAATAAGCCCCCAGATGACCGCAAAGCAGCATACTTGGGAGGCTTTTAGTTAATGTGCTGAGAGGGAGGGGTGAAGAAAAAGACGGGATGCAAGGCGCAGGGCGAAGGTGAAAGCGCAGCAGCCTTGGCGTCTGTGAGCATTTCACCAAACCCTGCAACGCAGCAGGCCGCTTTTTATTCGCCCCTCCCCGTGTAGGCGACGACGGCGGTGCGGTAGGCGATTAGCGCGTCGATGCGGGCGGAGGCGTCGGTGCGGTAGGCGGTCTCGGCCTGGAGGAGGTCCTGAAGGGGAATGAGGCCGGCGGAGTAGTTGGAGAGGGAGACCTCGTAGATGCGGCGGGAGTTGGCGAGGGTCTCTTCGGCGAGCTGCCAGGCGTCGTAGGCGGAGGTGAGGTCGAGCCAGAGCTTGCCGACGAGAAGGCGGAGCTGGCTGTCGAGGTAGGCGCGGTCATTCTCGGCCTTCTCGATTTCGGTGCCGAGGCGCTGGGCGCGGCGGGCGGTCTTGCCCCAGTCGGACAGCGGGATCTGGACGGTGGCGAAGGCGATGACGTTGCTCCTGCCCTTGTCGTAGAGGTTGGAGTAGCCGGCGGAGGCGCCGACCGCAACCTGCGGGAGGGCCTCCCCTATGGCGAGGCGCTTTTCCAGCCGCTTGGCCCTGACCTGAAGGTCGAGCAGGCGGGTTTCCTGCATGGAGGCGACAATCTCGTCCTCGTCGCGCCAGTATGAGTCCGGGGCGGCGGGCAGTTCGGAGACGGAGTCGAGCGTGAGGGAGTCAAGGAAGGGACGCTCGGGGGTGGCGTTGGAGGAATAGACGGTGTAGGGCTGGCCTATGGCGTTGAAAAGGTTCATCTTGGAGAGGCGTATGCCGCTCGTGACCTTCCTGCGGGCCGCCTGCAGTTCATTGCGCTTTAGTTCGAGCCGGAGGATGTCGGTCTCGGCGGCGAGGCCGGAGCCGATTGCCGCCGAGAGGCTGGAGTAGAGCGTGTCGAGAGTGCCGTCAAGATAGTCGAGGGTTTCGAGCTTGTCGGAGAGCGAGACGACCTGCCACCAGAGGCTGTCAACGGTCTCTTTCGTCTCGCGATGGCGGATGCCTTTCTGAAGCTGCGCGGCTTCGACTCCGAGGGCGGCGAGACGGTTGCCGGTGACGATGCGGCCGCCGGCATAGAGCGGCTGGAGCGCCATGACGGATGCGGAGTAGCCCTGTTTGAAGGCGGTATATTTCGTGTTTATGCCGTAGAGCGAGCCGTAGGATTCAAGTTCGCTGCTGAGGTTCCACGCGAAGTCGTTGTTGCCGAGAATGTCGGTGACTCCGATTTCGAGAAGCGGGTTCATCGCCCAGTAGCCGAGGGCGGAGGCGGAGACACGCGGGAAGTATTCGGAGAGGGCTTCCTGCTTGCGGAGCCATGCGGCGCGGACATCGAGGGCGGCGTTGTTGAGAGCGGCGTTGTTGCGCATGGCCATCTCGCGGCAGGCGGCGAGCGTCAGCGAGCGTGTTCCGGCTTTGCCGGAAAGGTCGGAGGCGACGGATTCCTTGTTTTCAGAGACTACGGACTGCGCGGCGACGTCGGGAGAGAGCTGAGTCGCGAAGAGGGCGAGAGCCGCTGCGGTGGCCGTGAGTCTTCGTATGTGAGTATATTTCATTTTCCTAAAATTTTATGCTTCAACAGGTTCAACGACCTCAGAATTATCGTCCTGCGGCGGGATTTCCGGAGACGGGACGGGGTTCTTTTTGTCTGCACCACGGAAAATCTGCCAGTAGGAGACGGGCATTATTAGGGTGATGAGGATGACGGAAAGCATTGTGCCGAAGCAGATTACGACTCCCATCGGCATCCAGAGGAGGTCGCCGCTGATTATCATCGGGAGCACTCCGAGGGCGGTGGTGCAGGAGGTGAGGAAAATCGGACGCATACGGCGCTTTCCGGCGAGTTCGGCGGCTTCCTTGACCGAGATTCCCTGTTCGAAGCGGAGTTCCTCGGCGTATTCGAACATAAGGATTCCGTTGCGGACTATGATGCCGACAAGCGAGATGAGTCCGAGGACGGCTGTCATGGAGAAGTCGAGGCCGAAAATCCAGAGGCCGAAGAAAGCGCCGAAGAGGCATAGGGTGCTGAGGACGAGGGTCAGGACGGCGAGGGAAATTTTCTTGAAATGGAAGAGCAGGAAGAAGAAGAGAATCATCACGGCTGCGATGAACGAGAGGGCTATCTCGGGTCCCATCTGGCTGTTCACGCCGTTGAGCCCGCCGAACTTCACGGTGACGCCCTCCGGGATGTCCGCTGTCTTGAGGTATTTCTTTATTGCCTTGACGGCAGTCGGCTGGCTTTTGCCGAACTTCATGTCGGCGCCGACGACGATGACCTGCCTGCCGTCGATGCGGGTGAGCGAGGCCGGCTCCCATTCAGGATTGACCGCGGCCACCTGACGGACGGGCACCATCACGCCGGGCATGGCGGTAGGGACGAGGGAGTTGGAGATGTCCTCGTAGGCGGAGTGCGAGTTGATGTTGTCGGAGTAGAGGTTCACCGGTATCACATTATTCCCCTCACGGAGCGAGGTGAGCCGCAGGCCGTTCATCTCCCCGGCCAGCGAAAGGTTCATCAGGGTGCGGTTCACGCCCAGGCGCATGGCTTCTTCGCCGTCAAGTTCGAGCGAGACGGACGGAGTGAACCAGTCGGCGTCGGAGTGAACCCACTTGAGCATATCGAGCCCGGCCATATAGGCCTTCACGGAGTCCGCAACTGCCTGAATCTGCCCGTAGTCTTCGCCGAAGACCTCGACCTCGACAGGCGAGGCCACGCCCTGATAGTCCATCTGCTTGACATGGATTATGGCCTCGGGGAAATAATGCTCGTATTGGTCCTCACATTCCTTGAGGAATTCCTCCGTGGCGCGGTTGGACTTTGTGTTCACTATGAGCTGCGCGACGTTCTTGCCCGGAAGAATCGGGGAATAGGTGCAGTGGAAGCGCGGCGTGCCCGTGCCGATGAATTCTGTGACGGAGGTGATGCGGCTGTCCTTCCTCAGCATCGAGGCGAGAGAGTCGGCGACCTCGGCGGTCTTGTCAAGGCCGGCCGTAGGGTCGAGATAGACCTCGACGGCAAAGACCGGGCGGGCGGCCATAGGCATGAGCTGGATGTTCATCCGCGAGAACATCAGCAGTCCGAGGGCGATGGCGGCGACTCCGGAGAAAATCGTGAGGGCAGGGTGCCTGAAGCACTTGTCCTGCATGAAGTCGTAGCCCCTCTGAAGACCGTTGAACAGGACATTCTGGAATCTGGTGATGATGTTCTCCGAACTTTCCTTCTGGGCTGTCTTTATGAACCTGACCTCCAGCGAGGGAACGACAAGCACGGCGTAGGCGAGCGAGGTCATCAGCGAGAAGGCGATTACCCATGGGAATGTGGCTACGAAATCGCCGAGGTAGCCGGAAATTATGCCGGTCATCGGGAAGAACATGGCGCTTATGGCGAAAGTCGCCATGAACATCGGCGAGAAGAGCTCCTGGGCACTGGCAGTGGCCGCATCGAGAGGAGACGTCCCGCGGCCAAGGTGGTCCATGTAGCCGTCCATCGTGATGATGGAGTCATCCACAATCATTCCGAGCACGACGATGAGCGCCGCGAGCGAGACGGTGTTCAGGCAGATGCCGAAAATATACATAAGGGCGATGGCGATGGCCGTGCAGACCGGCACGCCGGAGGATGCAATCAGCGCCGAGCGCATCGGGAAGAGCATGAGCATCACGAAGATGACCACAAGCATGGAGATGACGAGGTCGCGCAGGAACGACCACACGGAGTCGCCTACAACCTTAGGCTGGTCGGTGATGCGCGAGACTTTCAGACTGTCCGGAGCGTCCTCCATAAACTCGGCGAGCACGCGGTCAACCTCCTTTCCGAACGCGACGATGTTGTTGTCCGGACGCATCTCGATGGAAATGACGATGGCGGTGTTGCCGTTGTAGGTGACGAGCGATGTCGGATCCTTGATGTGGCGCACGATGGTGGCGACGTCCTTCAGGCGGAGCGCCTGCCCGTCGGTGGATGACCAGATTATCTTGTCGGCGAGTTCCTGCTCGTCGGTGATGGTCTTCTGTATATGCACCGGAGAGGAGGTGTAGTCCGTCGTGAACGTGCCTCCGAGCGCCTGGATGCCCGCCGTCTGATATTCGAGCATCAGCGAAGTCGGGGATATGCCGTAGGCTGCAAGACGGTCCATATCGACGTTCACGGCAATCTCCTCGCTCTGCGTTCCGATTATCTTCGCGTTCGCGAGTTCGGGGATGGTGCGCAGACGGTCGGAGAGGTCATCGGCATATTCCTTCATCTCCACATATCCCTTGTCCGAGGATTCGAGGGCTATGAGGACGGAAGTGAGGTCGCTGAAGTCGTCGAGAACTACAATCGCGAGTACGCCGGGCGGGAGCGTCTGCCTGAAGGTTTCCAACTGCAGGCGTATCTTAGACCAGATTTCATTTTTCTTGTCGGCGGGAGTCGTGAGGTCCGTATAGACATAGCAGATGCCGTCCTTGCTGACGACCTTGGTGTTCTTCCTGTTGATTTCCTTCATCGAGAAGAGGAGTTTCTCGAGGGGCTTCCCCACCTCTTCCTCCACCTGATGCACGTCTGCGCCGGGATAGACGGCGGCGATGAGCCCCTGTTTTATCTCGAAAGTCGGGAACTCGTCCTTGTTCATATTCACCAGACCGAGGATTCCACCTCCGATGAGCAGGACAAGGAAAAGCCTGACTATGTTATTGTGCTCAATCGCCCCCCGGACGATCTTTGACACCAATCCTTTCTTCTGCTCCATAGCCCCCCTACTCCGTGACGGTTTCCACCTTCATTCCCGTGCTGACCTTGGCCGCGCCTTCCACGATGAGAAGGTCTCCCGTCTCAAGACCGGAGAGAATCTTCACTCCCTTGCCGGCGAAGTCCCCCGTGGTGACATATTTCTTCTCC
This sequence comes from Bacteroidales bacterium UBA6408, assembly GCA_002439805.1. Lineage (GTDB taxonomy): Bacteria > Bacteroidota > Bacteroidia > Bacteroidales > UBA932 > Cryptobacteroides. Next base: position 8,872 of record DJPQ01000027.1, on the reverse strand, counting down.
ACGACATTGCCGTCGCTAACCGTCCAGACATAGCGTCCTGCATTGTCCGTGCGGATGACCGATGCCGGAATAACCGGAAGTTCAGGGTCATTCGCCGATGCGCGGAACACGACCTTGCAGATCATTCCGGGCATGAGATTCTTGAGAGGAGTCTCAAGGACAAGACGGCAGTCATAACTGTGCGCCGCCACGGAAGCGTCAACGCCCTTGCGGACGAGACGGGCGCGGACCGGAGTGTCCGAAATCGCCGCAACCGTCACGTCCGCAACAGAACCTGCGGCATAAGAGGAGATTTCGGTCTCAGGAACGGATATGCTGATTTCGAGTGAGTTCAAGTCGACAATCTTGACTATCGGCTGGGCGATGGCGATGTCCTCACCCTCCTCGCAGTAAATCTCGCTTACGGTTCCGGCGAACGGAGCCTTCACTGAGCAGTCGCAGGCGGCCTTCTGCGCGGAAGCGAGCGCAGCCTTGGCTCTGGCAAGGGCCGTCTCCACCTCAACGAGCTTCACCGGAGGCACGCTCCCGTTGTCCTTCACCGCCTGAAGGCGGTCGTAGGCATCCTGTGCCTGAAGCATGGTGGCGCGCGCCGAGCTGAGGGTGCTGGCCACGGCTGCGGAATAGACTTTCGCCACCTGCTGGTTCGCACGGACGGTCTGTCCCTGCTGCACGTTAATCTTTTCAAGCTCCGCCGGAAACGGGGAAAGTACGGTCGTGCTCTTCGATGCCTCGACGCGCCCGACGTAAGTCTTTGTCGTGGCGGACGACGCCGAGCCGACAGCCTCAACCTTGACCCTCACGGGCAGTTTCTCGGGGACGGGTTTCCTGAAATTCACGCTTATCTTCACATTGTCACAGCCGGAGAGCAGCGCTGCGCCGAGCAGCACAGCCCCGGCCGCACATATATTCCTGACAGTCTTCATATTTTCTGACTACATTTTCTGACTACATCAATCCACTAATCTTCGTTTACCTTTGCCACGCACTTGACATCCGAATCCTTTATCTCGTAATCGTAGAGCGTCGTCTCGCCCTTGCCGACGTATTCGAGTTTGAAAATCGCCACGTCATCGTGCTTCTCGGCGGTTCCTGAAACGGTGACCTCAAGCTGCACGGTGCTCGCCCCGTCCCTGAAATGGACAAAGCGCACGGCAGGGTCGAGCGTCAAAGTCTTGCCCTCCGCCTTTCCGTTGAAGACAAGGGCATCGCCACCGACTATGTTCATCGTGACAATCGCCGAGTTGTCACCGGTCTTGATGATGTTCATCTGGCCGGACTCCGAGGTGAGCGGCAGTCTGAACGTCCGGTCACCGTCGGGAAGAACCACACCGGGGATATCCGGCAAATCAATATCCGGAAGGTCTATTCCCGGCCATTCCGAATTCCCGTTGTCCGAGGCCTGCCCTGAAGCCGTCTCATCGCCGTCCGTTTCCGAAATTTCAGCTATTCTCTCGACAGTCAGGATACCGCTGGTCTTGAACGAATAATTCCCGTCAAAAAGCTTGACTCCCTCCTTTTCACACGAACAGAGGGACATGAGCGACGCGACCACAGCGAGTGCTGAGACAAATGATTTCATTTTCATATTAGTTACAGTATTTTCAAAGCCGGGCGGGAACGCACAAAGCAAATGCCACATTTTACGCAGCGCATTGCGAATTTTTACGCAGTGCATTGCGAATTTTTACGCAGTGCATTGCGAATTTTTACGCAGTGCAAATACAAGTTGCACACGAAAAAGGCGTGACCGGGAAAACCGACCACGCCTTAAACTGTATATGCAAGCCTGATTTTAGAACTTGTACCTTACGCCGAGGCTGATTGCGCCGGCCCAAAGGCCATCTGAATAAAAGCCTGCCGAATGAGAGCGTTCATTGACATCGACTCCGCCGCCTGAAGCTGTAGTCCTCGCCCAAGAGAAGCTTGGTCCAATGGTTGGACGCCAGTCAAAGGAGAGCTGAAGCGGGAACCAGAAATTATACTCGATGCCGACACGGCCTGCGACACCTACGCTGAACCAATTGGCACTTGTCTTATAAGTGATATCCCCTACTGTGGATTTGTCCACATCCGGCCATCCGAATCCAAGTCCGGCACCGACACCCATGTACCAGTTCCACTCACCCTTGTGGTTCCAAGGAATGACTGCGTTGAAAGGATTGAGCCAGTCATAAGTGGCGGCTGCTCCGACACCCCCTACGAACCCAGGAAATGAAAGCTCGGCTGAGAGCATGTTATCAGTTCCGAGTGAATGCTGATAAGAGACCTCGATACCATAACCGAAACGCGCACCGATTGCGCGCGGCTGTGCGCTGACTGCAACGGCAGCAAGAACTGTAGCTGCAAGAACAAGAATAAACTTTTTCATGTACTGTAATTTAATGTTGGTACTATAATTTTAACAATGGTTTTTACACAAAACAAACCCTCCGGAAACCGCCAAATCGTCCGGGCATGACACCCGTCCAGCCCGAAAGCGGATGCAAATATAAGCAAATAATCATGTAAGCCTGTTACAAAAACGACAATAAGAATGTTTCAAAATCAGAGAAATGCAGGATTTATCCCCTTACTTTGGCCACGCCTCACAACGGAGCATCCTTTGTATCAGATGATTGACATTTAGACACCCAATCGACCGGGGAAAGACCGGTGATTGCAGTGAAGTTTCGCCATGCGGTGACACGGGAGCGATAGCCGGCGCGATAGAATATGTCCTGAACATTAGCCTCGCCTCCGGATGACAACAGTTCGCGGCACACATACTCAATCCGCTTCCGGTTAATCATGTCGGAGTAGGACTGCCAGCCCATCTCCTTGATGGTTCGTTGGAGGTAGTTCGAGTTCGTCCCGACCATATTGCAGAGTTCTCCGGCGGTAAGATCCGGGTTCTGCCATACATCCGGGTTGTCCATAAGAGACCGCAGCCTTTCCTTAATCAGTCCCATGGCATCCGCTCTTGAACTGCCGCCGGAAACGTCCGCGCCATCGAATGCCGGAACTTCATCCGGAGTCGCTTCAGAGCCCGGGACAGCACCATCGGCATCACTTCCGCAAGACGCTCCATCCTCATTTTCACAGGGCAACGCGGCATTCTGCGAATGCTCCGGCATGTGTTCCTCGAAAAGCGGCGGCTCTTCGACAGTTCGATCCTCACCAACACCGCCGGGTACACGGAAACGGATGACGAGCTCCACGCGCAGTATTATGTATGTCAGCAGAAAATAAAGAAATATGTGCACATACATTGCCCATCTGAGGTTGAAAATGCGGGTGCAGGAAAATGTGAGTGTCATCAGCATCGCTATGGCGACTATCAGCCGCAGCCAGTCCCTCGGGGCGCTGCTCTTGCGCCAGTTGTAGTCCATCAGGCAGAGCCACAGGCCATAAGGGATGAATATAAGCGACAAGACAACTTGAAGAAACACATTCGTTTCCCCGATATGCAGAAGAATATCCTTGACGGAAGACATCGTGTGCAGTCCGAGCGGAGCCACGGCCAAAAGGCATAGGACAAAGAACAGCCAGGGACTCAATATTTTCAGCGCCCGGGGCAATGTCATCCAACGCGGGCGCAGCACCTCTATCGGATAGAGCAGGAGCATGAAGAATACGACAAACCCGAGAAGTATATAGTGCGGGCCATTCCCTTGGCCTATAGTCTCCGGAAAGAAGGTCCGCGAGACAACGATGAAGGAAGCACTGAGGGCGGACAACAGGAAAAATACAGCGATGAACACCCGTGAACGGTCGGGCTGCCGCCGATGTTTTGCGAACATGAACCCCGCCGCCGTAAATTCGACGAGTGCGAACAATATATATAGAATCCGAGGAATCATTCCAAATCATTTTACAGGCAAATTTATGAAAATTTCGGGACATTCAAGTCACTGACGAAGCCACTCCGCACCGAGACTCGTAGTTTTGTTGGGTATAGTCAACAAAATTTAAAATTTTTGATTTTTGTTGACTATACTAAACAAAAATAAGCTATCTTTGCCACAGTTCAAATCACCATTGACATGAAACTCATATCCAGACCAAATTATTACCAAAAACTCGAATCAGTCCTTGGCAAAGGCGTGCTAATCGTACTTACAGGGCAGAGGCGCGTCGGAAAAAGCTATGTAATGAAAGAACTGATGGCCAGGAAAGGCCGGGACAATGGAAACAATATAATATACATAGACAAGGAAAAGACCGCCTTTGATTTCATCGTAACGTACAAGGAACTGGTTCAATATATTGACGAACATATCGACAGCAGCCGGCACAACTACATTCTGATTGATGAAGTTCAGGAAATTGCGGACTTTGAACGCGGGCTGCGGAATTATTACAATGAGGACAACATTGACATTGTCGTGACAGGCAGCAATTCCGACATACTTTCCGGAGAGCTCGCGACACTCCTTTCGGGCCGATACGTGGAAATTCTCGTCCAGGGTCTCAGTTACTCTGAGTTTCTCGAATTTCACAGCCTTCAGGACGACGAAAAGTCACTGGGAAAATACATGAATTATGGAGGACTGCCGGGTCTCAGAGCATTTGGGCTTGACAACCCCGAGGTCATAAACGACTATCTTCAAGGAATTTATAACACGATTCTAATCAAAGACATCGTTAACAGAAAGAATATCAGGAACGTGCCGTTTCTGGAGAATCTCGTGAAATACACCGGGGATAACATCGGAAAGCCGATTTCAGCGACAAACATCCACAATTATATGACCTCGCAGAAAGACGATGTTTCAAAGAATGTTGTCATCAGCTACCTAAAGGCGACGACGGCCGCATATCTCATCAATGAAGTCGAAAGGTACAATATTCACGGGAAGAAATTGCTTGAGACAAACTCAAAGTATTATTTCGGAGATGTGGGATTAAGGAATTTCATCGTAGGCGGAAGGCGTGTCAACGACATTGAAAAGATTCTCGAAAATCTTGTCTATCAACACCTTATAAGAGTAGGATATAAAGTGAATGTAGGGGTTCTGTACAATGCGGAAATAGATTTCGTTTGTTCCAGAGGCGACGACATCCGATATGTGCAAGTGGCATATCTCATCCACGACGATGACACATTAGAGAGAGAGTTCGGCAATCTGCTGCAAATCAAGGACAATAACCCGAAATATGTAATTTCGATGACTCCATGCATGGATACGGGCAAGTACGAAGGCATCCGCCATATCGACGCAAAGGATTTTTTTAAGGATGGCTTGATTTGAACTGATACTCGGACGGGGTGAGGCCGTAGCGGGCCTTGAAGCATTTGGAAAAATAGGACGGGGTGGTGAAGCCCACCTTGTACATGATTTCGGTGACATTGAGCCGGCCCTGTTCGAGGAGCGAGGCGGCCTGCGAGAGGCGGATGTCGCGGATGAACTCGACCGTGCCGAGTCCGGTGAGCTGCTTTATCTTGCGATAGACCTGCTTGGCCGGCCAGCGGGACTCAGCGCAGAGGGCCGCGGCGGAAAACTCCGGGTCGCCGATGTGGCGGTTCACTATGTCGGAAATCTCCTTCATGAACTTCGCGTCGGGAGAAGACACGGCGGAAGCCCCGTCAGGAGAGGATGCCGGCTGTTCAGAGGCTGTCCCGCCGGAGGACTCGTCCGAAGGGCGCTGGCCGAAGATTGCGCTAAGGGTCTCTCGGAACTCCTGAGTGCGGCTTATCGTCGACTTGGCGATGGACTGCGCCTTTTCCCTCTCGGTGCGCTCAATCTGGAGCTGGCGGCGCACCTTCATGAAATAGATGATGAAAGCGGCCGTTCCGGCGAGCAGGACGATGTAGGCCAGCCATGCCCAGACAGTCGCGTACCATGGATGCAGGATGCTTACCCTCAGGACTTTCGTTTCCGAGTCGGGGCTGCCTTCGGGATTGAGGTGGCAGACCTCGAAGGAATAGTCTCCGGGAGGGACATTGAGGAATACGGCCCGGCTGTCAGCTGAGCCTGTCTGCCACTCGTCGTGGAAGCCTCTGAGCCGCCATGCGAAGCGGCCGGCCGGAGCCGGATATTTCATTGAGGAGAAGTTGAGCGCAAAGGAGTTCTGATTCCGTCCGAGAGTGATTCCTTCGGCGAGCGCGATGTCGGAGTCGAGAATGCGACGGCCGGAATAGTCGGCTCCCGGGACAACGGGGACATTGTCGAGGTAGAGCGCGGTGATGACAATCCTGTCGGGATGCGACTGCATCGGAAGGACCGACTTGGGAACGGAATAGAAGCCGCTGACTGAACCCGCATAGATGCTGTTCGGGGCGGCTGCAAGGCAGAAAAGCGGGTTCTCGAACTTGCGCACGAGCTGCCACTGCGACGGGGAAACCTCGCAACGCCAGATTTCGCTGCCGTCGGCCAGCCAGAGGAAGCCGTCGGAAAAGATGAGCGACTGCGCCGAGACGGAAGTCCCGCTGACCGGAAGAAGCCCGTCATTGTCAAGGAAATATACGCCGGCCTCTGTCCCGACCCACAGCCGTTCACCGTCGGAGGCCAGCGAAAGGGTGCGCCGGGAGTCAGGAACCGGAACATGAGAGATTCCGAATGTCCTTGAGTCGATGACATCCACGCCCTTGTCGGTCACGGCGGCAATCCTGTCGCCGAAGGCGCAGAGCCGGAGCACTATATTTCCGGAGAGTCCGTCATCCTCGGAAATATGCCTGTCGCAGAGAACCTCGCCTCCGCTCTCCGGAAGACGCGGCTTTGAGACGACGAAAATGCCGCCGTCGTATGTTCCCGTCCAAAGTCTGCCGGAGGAATCCTCCACGACAGCGTACATCCAATCCGAAAGATACCTCCCCGAGGATTCGGTTATATGCCAATGAGTTACTCTCCCGTCACGGATGCGGTCAAGTCCGGCGTCGGATGCGGCAAAAACGGAATGCCCGTCGCTGTAGAGTGCGCGTACCTTGTTGTGAGCAAGCCTCCTGTACGCCTCTCCCCTGTCGGACTTATAGACGGCGTGCCTCCCCGAAGACGCGAAGTCAAGAATGCCGTTCATCCCTGCGGCGAGGACATGACCGTCCGCACAGAGAATGGAGGAGATGTCAAGGCCGTCCCTCAGCCCGGCGCGTTCGACTCCGACGAAGTCGTATTCCTCATTGAGACGTGTCAGCGCGGCTCCATGGTCGGTCCCGACCCAGAGATTACCTTCATCGTCAAGCATGGTCGCCCACACGACATTGTCGGGAAGTGAACGGGCATTGCCGACCTCATGGCGATATATCTCAAGCTTTCCCGAAGACGAAAGGACCAGCAGTCCGTTGTCTGTGCCCGCCGCGAGGCTGCCGTCCGGGAGATAGAGAAAATTCTTCACCGGCCCGCCGTCCCAGAGACAGCGGAGCGCACCACTGCGGACATCAAAACTGTAGAGTCCTCTTTCTGTGCCCACAAAAAGACCGTTTTCCGAGGAAGAAACGCCTGAGTAAGAGAGGAAATCCTCCGAAATCCCGGAAAGGGCAAGCACAAGATTGCCGGAAAAGCCTGTTCCGACATCCATACGGATGCCTGCCGGGTCGTTGTCAGAGCCGACTCGCCACACGCAGCCATAGCTTCCGAAGAAGAGTTTGTCTCCGATGACGCATGAGCTCGCGACATGAATTCCCGGGAGGACAGCACGGGTTCCTCCGGTCCCTGAGCGAAGGAAAAGACCGTCCGTGGTACCAATCCACACCTCGTCCCCGAACCGCCGCGCCACCTTGACATGACGAGGGCCGACCGTCGTGTCCTGAACAAAGCCGCCCGCGTTGTCGTAGGTGCAGAATCCTCGGTCGGTGCCGATGTGGAGAAAACCTGAAGCGAAATCGTAGTCAAGGACATTTATGTGCTCGTTGCAGATGCAGGAGGGGTTGTCAGCCTCCCGGCCGAAATGCTGCCCCCGGATTCCGTCGTGGCGGTAGAGACCGGAATCGGTGCCTATCCAGACAAAGCCGAGGGAGTCCTGCGCGAGGGCGTAGGCCGGGATGATGGAACTCTCGCCGACCGGCACGCGGGAAAAGCGCCCTGTCAGCGGCGAGGCGCCGCGCACAGTGGCCGCGCACAATTCCACGAGGAATGCCGCGGTCAGAAGAATTGTTCTCAGTATGGGGACAGCGTGTTTCATCTCAAGTATATAAGTTGCAGGGATTGTCGTCCCGGCACTCCAAAGATAGGCATTTTGTCCGAATTGTTACACAACTTGTCCATTTCGAGGTAGCAGGCTT
>DJPQ01000027.1:312-565 GCA_002439805.1 Bacteroidales bacterium UBA6408 | reverse complement strand
GGGGGCAGGAACGGACATGACAGGAGGAAAGAGGAATGAAGGAACGGGATGATACTATTATAACACTAAATACAGGAAATATGAAAAAAGTCTTTTGCAGGGCCGTCATCTTTCTCGCGACGGCAGCCGGACTGCTTCTCCACGGCCCGGGATTGAATGCGCAGGAGAATCCTACAGAAAAGACCGTGACCGGAACGGTGCTCGACGACTCGGGCTCCCCGGCAATAGGTGTGACGGCGCTCATCAAGGGCAC
>DJPQ01000027.1:0-172 GCA_002439805.1 Bacteroidales bacterium UBA6408 | reverse complement strand
TCATTGACGTCAGGCTGAAGGCCGACACCGAGGTGCTCGCGGACGCGGTCGTAATCGGCTACGGAACGACCTCGAAAAAGGACCTCACCGGTTCGGTGGCGACAATGAAGGCAGAGGACTTCAACGCCGGTCTCATCTCGACCCCGGAACAGCTGATTAACGGCAAGGTCTC
>DJPQ01000105.1 GCA_002439805.1 Bacteroidales bacterium UBA6408 | reverse complement strand
TCCGGCTGGTCCGGAACTTCCGGTTCTTTCCATTCATCCCGCCACAGGAATCCCGTTTCAGGCTTTTCGCAGCCTGCGGCCCCGCAGACAAGCGCAAGCGCCACAAATAAATGATTGATTCTGATCTTCATTATAAAATCCCGTTTAATTGAGACGGCCTTAATTGACAAGGTTGCAGACGACCGTCAGTCTTGTTGTTTGCTTCTTCCGGTGAACGTCAGTTTCTCTTTATGCAGTCGGCGGTGTAGCCTCCGATGACTCCGGAGAACTGGTCGTAGTAGTAGATGAATATCTTGAAGCCGTCGGCGGACGGAGCGATTATAACATCCCCGGTTGACATCGAGGAATCCGTTCCCGCGCCGTTGTTGGACTTTATGGCCTCATCGGCTACGACCAGAGCGTCCGACTCCGGTATATAACCGTTGAGCTTTCCCTTGTTCGAGACATTATACACATAAAGGAACGGATGGCCGCCCCATCCCGGGAAATACCCGAGGACGAAAAGGGCAAGATACTGGACATTGTTGTAGGACTTGGATTCAACCACCGTAGCATTGTAGTTTGATGCTCCGGCATCTGAATATCCTATTGTCCTCACGATTCCTCCGTCGGCATTGATGTAGTCCAACCTATTGTAAATTTCATTGTATTTCATGTATGACGCGGCGAAGTAGCCTGCGGAAGGGGACGATGACGCCGGAGCCACGCCCGTCGCCGAAGCCGGGAACACGGACCATGACAAGCCGGCAGGAGCAAGGTCTATTACCTTTGCCTCCGTCACGGAACCTCCGGTAACAGTCAGAGAGAGGAACTGGGAAGACTCGGTGACTCCGGACACTCCTCCGTAAGGCAGGGTAATCACGGCATTTCCGTCTATGTCGCCGCTGACCTTCATTTTCCGGCCGACAGGCAGAGGCATCTGATTGTCATATTCATAGAAGAGTTCCGGAGCCGCCGTCACGGAAGAAGTCCTGTAAATCCTGAGTTTCGAATCCGCCTTATCGACGGCATTGACTATCAGCATGTGACCGGCCTCGTCGCTTGTAATCGAGGCGGCTTCAGCGGAGCCGAGGTTAATCTCGCCAAGCTTCTCCGCAGTGGTCCCGTGGATGTAGAACGGAGTCGAGCCGTCGCCAAGGCAGACTACCAGATAGCCCTCAATGGAAGCAAGGGAGGCATAGATTCCGGTTGACTGGTACTCAGGAGTGCCGAGCCGGGACTTCGGGTCTATGCTGAAGAGCTGCTTGACCGAATTCGCATTGAACCCGTTACGTATCTTCGTTGGCTTAGCCTTTTCCGTAACATACTCATAGTCAGTTCCATCCTGCGCACGAATCACTATTGTCTGCGGCTCGTTGTAGTTCCGCGCCACGGAGAGGTCGGTGATGACCTCCGAATGAGCATAGGGAACCGCCTTTGCAGTACATGAAGCCAGGTCGTCATTGGTGTAGAGATATATCTTCCTCTCGTCATTGTCGATGAAACCCTCGAACATATCGACGAGTTCAAACGAGACGAACGACGCGGTGTGAAACTTGGTCCTTCGTCCGGTAATTATTATAGGATAGGTGTTTCCCTTGGCATCGGTGTAGGTGAACTCATTCTCCTCGTTGAGGTCGAGTATCGTGAGCGAAGGAGTGAGATAGCAGTTCTTGCCAAGCTCGGCCTTCATCCTGACGCGGGACATCGCGACGGCCGTACTGTTCTCCGACGGCTCCGGATAATAGTACGGGACCTTCACGACAAGCACTCCGCTTTTTATCATCTCGTCGGTGACCTCAAGCTTCGCGAGTTCACTGTTGACATACTCGCCGGAGGTAAAATAGGCGCTGAGGCTCGTGAACCCGTCGCGCTCAGCCGTCGGCTCGACATAGTGCGGTTTCTGGCAGGAGGCGAACGACGCCAGCAGAGCGGCCGCAGCAATTATATTACAGAGTATTCTTTTCATTTTCATTTTCGTTTAAGCATTATCTCCATTCAGGGAACTGTCCTTCCAGCGCACCGTTGTTATTAAGTTCATCGGCAGGCAGAGGGAAGCGATAGAGCCTTTCCGGGAAGTTGCGGTCCTTGTCATCGACGCTTATGTAGTCGTAGGTGAAGTTGCCTTCCTCGTCCTTGGTAATCTTGAACCCGTGCACCTGATAGCCGGTAAGTCCCTCCGGGTAGGCCTTGTGGGCTATTCCCCAGCGGCGCAGGTCCCAGTACCAGAGCCCCTCGAAGGCAAACTCAACCTTGCGCTCCTGACGGATTGCCGCCATAAGGTCAGCGCCGTCGGCAGTGATTGCGGGAAGGCCTACGCGGCTGCGGATGTCGTTAACGATTCCGTTTGCCTGTCCCTCTTCACCCGTCGCATGCAGAGCCTCCGCCTTGTTGAGAAGCACCTCGGCATAGCGGATGACGGTTATCGGCTGGACGCCGTCGGACGGATACTGTTTCACGTCATGGGTTTCATCAACCATCTTGCGCAGGTAGTAGCCGGTGGTAGAGCGCCCGTCCGGCTCCGGCTCGGCATTCCACTCGCAGAATCCGTCGGCTCCCCCGAGATATGGTTCAACCTTGCGTCCTTTCCAGTCGGAACCGTTGTAAAGGACGGTTGCATGGAAGCGCGGCTCCAGTTCGGCATAAGGCGGTGTGTCCGTAATGCCCGTCCCGTGCCAAGGAGCCCAGTCCGGCTTGCCGCCCGTCGCCTTTTCATAAGACTCCACAAGTTCCTGAGTAGGAGTGCCGTATCCGCCGCCGGTCGTGCCGTTCAGAGCATAGTCCCCGCCTGGAGTGTAGTAGAAGTCAAAGCCGTGCGTCACGTTCTCGGCGCGGCTGAAATGGTACTGGAGAATGGCCTCCACATTTCCATCGACGGTGGACTTGGAGTAGGAGTCGGCATATTTCTTCTCAAGGTCGTAGCCGAGCTTCTTCACCTCGTCGGCGGCGGCAATCACCGCATCGTACCTTTTGGCATACAGCATCGTGCGCGTGAGGAAGGCGTATGCCATTCCCTTGTCGAGACGGCCTTTCGCATCCTCTTTCGCGGGAAGCTTTGCGGCCGCGAAATCAAGGTCCTTCTGGATAAAGTCCCAGCCCTGCTCCTCCGTGTCCAGTTTCCTGTCCTTGACGATTGCTGACAAATCCTCATCATAGATGATGACTTCCCTGTAGCGTTTCACGAGGTCGAAATAGAGATAGGCTCTCATGAAGCGCAGCTCGGCCTCGAGACGAATTTTGTCTTCATCCGACATCTGTCCATAGGATTTCAGGTTGCTCAGGGCCTCATTAGTGTTGAGAATACGGGAATACTGGGTACCCCAATATCCCATATAGACATCAACATACGACGCGGTAAGGGTGGTCGCATCCCCATAGGCGAACTCGCTCGGAATGAACGCCCGGGAATTGTAATTATATGAACCGTATTTCATCATGTCCGTCAGAGACTCCGTCAATCCGACCAGACTCTGATTCGCCACAACGCCGTAGATGTAGGTGTAAATGGAATTTACAGCCCATTCGGCCGACTCCGTCTTTTCCCAGATTGCCTTGCCAGAGACAAGATTGGTCGGGGTCATGTCAAGCATCTTTGTGCAGGAAGCGCCGCCAATCAACGCCGCAGCGAGCACGCATCCCTTAAATATATTCTTCATAATCATCGTCCCTTTTTTAGAATGTTAATGTCAGTCCGCCCATCAGAAGCCGCTGCTGAGGATAGTAGCCGTTGTTGGTTCCCGGGGACTCAGGGTCGATTCCGTCCGGAAGCCCGTCTATCGTGAAGAGGTTCTGCCCCTCGACGAAGAGACGGAGCGTGTCAATCTTGAGCCTTTCCATCCATTTGCGCGGGAAGGTGTAGCCCAACTGCGCAGTCTTGAGACGGACATATTTGCCGTCGCGGAGCCAGAACGTCGAGCCAAGCCCGTTGTCGCCGCCGTGTCCCGGGTTTCCGAGGGTCAGGCGAGGGAATGTGCCGTCAGGGTTATAGATGCTGTAGGCATTCTCGACGAGGAACAGCGGAGAGTTCGCGTTCTCCTTGAATGTCTGAGTCCATACGGTGTTGTCGTCATATCCGTTGAAATACGTGCCCGTGAGGGAGACGTCGAACAGGGCGCCGCCCGTGAACTGCGCGGAGAGGTCGAAACCATACCACGAGAAGTTGAGATTGAGGCCATAAGTCAGCTTAGGGCGGTTGTTGCTTCCGACGCGGCAGCGGTCATCGGAATCAATCTTGCCGTCTCCGTTTATATCCACATACTTTATGTCTCCGATGCACGGACGGGTTCCATACCATGCGGAATTGTCAATTTCCTCTTCGGATTTGTAGAGACCGTCCGCCACCCATGTCATGATGGCTCCGACTTCCGTGCCGGTAACTTTCTGATACTCCGGAATGTTCGGCTGGTCCGGATATATAATCCAGCGCGACTTGGCGTATGTCACGTTCCCGGAGATTCCGTAGGTGAACGGCTGCCCGGCAAGCATGACGGTGTTCTTGTGCGAGAGCATTATGTCGATACCGCCCGTGTCAATGGCGTTTCCGTTGACATAGGTCGGATAGTATCCTCCCATTGAAGGCGGGAAATTAGAGCCCTGGGCAGTGAGGATGTCGTAGGTGTAGTTGTAGAACGCGTCGATTTCCGCGCCGAGCTTTTCGTTCCACAGGCTGAGGTCAACGCCGGCATTGTAGGAAAGCGTCTTCTCCCATGAAAGATCCGGGTTGGCGATGACGTTCGTATAATAGGAAGGATTCACGGTGCTGCCGAGAATAACATTGCCGCCCTGCGCGTATGTGCTGAGAAAGGCGTACGGAGAGACGGAGTCATTTCCGAGAAGGCCGACGGAGGCGCGGAGCTTGAGCTCGTCAAGGCAGGCCGCGTTCTCCAGCCAGCGCTCCTTGGCCATGTTCCAGCCGAGTGACGCCGACGGGAAGAATCCCCAGCGGGTCTTTGCCATTCCGGCGAACTTGTAGGAGCCGTCATAGCGGCCGGAAAATTCGGCGAGATACTTCTCGTCATAGTTGTAGCGCACCCTGGCCACATAGCCGGCCGAGCGGGTCGCGTTGCTGTTTCCATAGACAGAACCCTCCGTCTGGACTCCGTAACTGAGCTCCGGCAGAGAGGCGAACGGAATGTTCTTGGAGGCAGCTCCGAGGCCGTTGGCCTTCCAGTCCCGCACCTCTGCAAGAGCGAGTATGTCAAGGTTGTGCTTGCCGAAGGAATGGACATAGCCGACGCTTGCCTGCCCGATAAGGTGGCGCGACCAGTTGGCGCTTTCCTGGACGGTGTTGCCGGAACCGTTGCCGTTCGGCGACACCACCTGCTTCCAGCTCATTTCGCCGAGAGCCGAATCGTAGGTGTTCGACATCAGGTCATAGGGAGTGTAAAGAGTCTTTGCACTCGCGGTATATCCCATATACGAGCCGGAAACCTTGAGCTGAAGTCCCTCAAGGAAAGGCACGTCGTAGGAGAGGGAGGTGTTCACCGAGACGTCGGCAGTGTTGTTCTTCCTGTAGCCGGAATCATAGATGGCGGCAAGAGGAGACTGAGGAAGCCCGGTGTTCTTCTTTGTCGATGCGGTGTAGAACCCGTTGTAGGTCTTGGGGAGATACGGGTGCATCTGAATTGTCTGGTTCGCTATTGAAAGCCAGTTGGTGGATTCGTCTCCGCCATAGACAGAACTGTCGCCGGAGCCAGCCATATAGTACGGAGCGGACTTGCGTCCCAGCACTCCGGAAACTCCGAGGGTGAAGTTGAAGTTCTTGGCTATCCGCGACTCAAGGTTCGCACGGACATTGTAGCGCCTGTAGCCGAAGTTGTCGATGTTTCCCTTCTGCCCAAGATAGCCGAACGAGGCGAAATAGCGGGTCTTTTCATTGCCGCCCTGCACGGTGACACTGTGCTTCTGGTTGAATCCGGTTCCGAAGACCTCATCGATGTAGTTCACATTGTCCCAGCCATCCGTAGGATCCCCGTTGAGCATAAGCTCCACCTGATGCTTCGTGAAGTACGGCTTGTATTCAGTGTCGGAAGTTATCACGCCCCTCGCCATCTGGTCCATCATCTCCGCCACATTGTAGTAGTAGGCGAACTGCGGACCGTTCATGAACTCAGGGAAGTTCGCGTTCATCGATGCTCCGAGAGAGGCGTTATAGGTAATCTTGGTCTGGCCCTGCTGTCCGCGCTTGGTCGTCACGATGATTACGCCGCCGGCGCCGCTGAGTCCATAGACGGCCGCAGCCGCTCCGTCCTTGAGTACAGAGACGCTCTCGATGTCGGCAGGGTCTATGTCATTGATGTCGGAGACAGGGAAGCCGTCAACGACATATGCGACGCCGTAAATCGACCCGCGAATCCTGAGGCTTGCCTGGTCTTCTCCCGGCTGGCCGGACTCCTGCACGGAAGAGATGCCGGGAAGCTTGCCGGCGAGAACCTGCGATACATTGGTGGCGGGCGCCTTGAGGAGTTCATCTCCCTTCATCGCGGAGACGGCCGAGGTCATGGAGGACTTCTTCTGTGTGCCGTAGCCCACGACTATGGTCTCCTCGATGAACTGGGAGTCCTCCTCCATGGTGATGTTGATAGTCTCGGCCTTGCCGCTGCACCGGCGTGTCTGCGTGGCCATTCCGAGGCATGAGAACTCAATGGTGTCGCCGGCCTTTGCAGTCAGCGTCCACCTGCCGTCCATGTCGGTCATCGTTCCGTTGGTCGTTCCTGCAACCATCACGGTCACTCCCGCGACGGGCTGCCCGTTCACGTCGGTGACGCGCCCGTTGACGGGCGACTGCGCATGAGCGGACAGGACTCCCGCAAAGAGGAGCACGGTCGTCACAAGCATGGTCCTGAACCGGAGGTTCGAGATCAGATTTGTCAAGTGTGATTTCATTTGAATTGTGTTATTATTTTGTCATAGCTGCCTCCAGTTCGTCCCAGAGGCGGTGTTTGTTCAGATGCACGATGTCGAAAATCATCACGCCGCCGGTGCTCCTGAGAGCCTGCTCCACGGCAGGACGGAACTTTCCGAAGTCTCCGAGATACTGCTCGACATAGATAGAGCCCACGACCGGGACCACGCCCATAGTGACCTCCTCCGCGAGCTCGGCGCCGCCCTCGACGCTGTAGCAGTAGCTGAGGCTGTTGTCCATCCCCGCCTCGGAGCGCTGCCCGACCACTCCGGTGGCGCGGTCAACGTCGGCCTTGGTTATGAACGAATAGTAGAGCCCCGTCATATAGACGTCGAGAAGTTCGGCATAGCCGGTCTCATGGTACTTTTCGGTAGCCCATTCGCGGTACTGCGGAACCCTGCACGGGTCGTACTCCCGGCTCGCCCAGTTCACTCCGAGCTGCCAGTACGTCGGATACCACGCGCCGGTGTAGTCCCCTATGATGAGGTCGGGCCTGAGTTCCTTCAGCATGGTGTGGGCCTTCGCCACGAAGTCATGTATGACCCCGGCGCGCCACTCGACCCATTTCTTGCCGCGGATGCCGAGAACCCAGTTCTCACGGAGATTTCCGTCCGCGTCGTACCAGCTGAGCACGTCCTCCGGCCAGTTCTGCACGCGGATGCCGGCATACTCCTCGAACTGTGCGCGTGAAAGGTCGCTGAAGTCGGCCGTGACGCCGTCGTAGCGGACGCGGTCGAAGATGAGCCCGTCGGTCTCCGGATATTTGGTGATGAACTCTCTGAGAATGTCGAGCTGATACTGCTGAACCTCCGGGTTGGACGGGTTCAGCATTCCGTTGTAGTTGGTCTTTATGCTCGAAATGGGGACGAGTTTGCCCTTGTCGTAACAGATTGACTGCCAGGCCGCCTTGTCGCCGTAGATTATGCCCCGGTCGAACCAGTTGTGGCCGCCGGCGAAGACATTGAGGGAGGCGAACACCCGCATTCCGAGTTCGTGTCCGAAGCGGATGAAATGTCCCATCATATCGTAGTCCCTCCGGCGCGTGACGCCTTCCCAGTCGCCCATGTAAGGGGCTATATCGCTGTCATAGAGCACCTCGCCCATTATCGACTTGACATCGACGACGACATTGTCGAAGCCGAGGGCACGGCATTTTTCAAGATAGAAACGGATTGAATCCGGATGGGAAAGTGTGGCGTAGTTCGCTTCGCAGTCGAACCACATATAGTTGTCATTTAGCGACCTGCCCCCCCCTACACAGGAAACGAGGGAGAGAACCGCAGCTGCAAGCGTAATAAAAGTTATGCGAAATCTTCTCATCTCATAATGGACTTTAAGTAATCGTAAAAAATAACTTGAACAATTTGTATATCTTTATGGTCTATATTTATTTTCTCATCAGTCGTGTACATCCAGTACACTCCTTCTTCCAAAAGAAATCTATCCTCATAAATCTGACACAAGTTTAGTTCAACTTATTTTTAATGCTTACTTGGATTCCGCAAATATAGTAAACTTTTAGAGAAGTAAACATATTTTATAAAAAATTTTAATATTTATCACCCTATTTTTAAGTTTTTACTCAAAAATGTGATTATTTTGGAGACCGGAGATAAGACCTATCGGATTTGAGATGTATTTTTGATGACAGATTCGCTTTCAAAGAGGGAGCATACCGGGCGTATGTGACCGATGCGAAAGCGGATATGGCTCAAAAAGACGCTCAAATCAGTTCTTTGACACCGTCCATGTCCCTGAGAATGTCACGCGCCAGCTCCGGTTCGTTAGTCGTGAGAAAGTCAATCCCCGCCCCGATGCACCTTCGGATGTCGTCCTCGCCATCGACCGTCCAGACATTGATGCCGTAGCCGTTCGCACGGGCGCCTTCTTTCCACTTCGGGTCGGAGAGGAAGGTCGGGAAGTACATGTCGATGCCGTTCACGCCGCTTTCGTTGAGCGCGTCAAAGTCGCTGTCGCTGCCCAGATACTGCACGGTGAAGCCGGGAGCCGTCTTCGCGAAAAGGGCGCACTCGCTGAGAGAGAAGGAGATGAACATCACGCGCTCCGGAGTGAAGAGACCGTGAGCCTTGAGTGAAGCCACCACCGCATCCACCGCCTGCCGTTCAAGCGCCGCGTCGTGCCACTTGAGTTCGAGGACAAGCTTGGTCTTGGGATAGGCCAGAGCGGCGGAGAGATACTCGTCGAGGGTCGGGATGGGCTCGCCGTTAGGAAGACGCACATGATTGAACTCGGCCTTTGGAGTGAAATTTATGCGCTTCCCTTCGATTTCGCCGTCATGATAGACAAGCAGCTGTCCGTCGGAAGTCATGTTCACGTCAAACTCGGTGCCCCAGAAGCCGTGCTCGCAGGCGGCCTTGAGGGCGGCGATGGAGTTGTGGGACATCCCGCCCTCCTCGCATTTCCAGTAGCCCCGGTGGGCGATGATTCCCACCTCATGCCGCGAGGTGCAGGCACAGAAGCCGCAGAGAGCGGCGACCGCAAGTACAAGTGTCTTTTTCATATTCTCGATAATTCAAAATCCGTATGTTCGTATATCCTGATATTATATATCCGCTGTTATATATCCGCAAGGACAAAATTAACGATTTATTTAATATCTTTGTCTTCGTTAACGAAAAATTTTAGAAACATATGAGACTTACTGCACTGAAACTGACGGCCATCGCGGCGGTTCTGTCGCTCTCTTCCTGCGGAAACGGGGGAGAGGACATCGTGAACGTGATTCCTGAGCCGAACTACGTGAAGCTTCTCGGGGGAAGCACCGAGGCGAATGAGGGAATCGTCGAGAAAATCAATGACCCGAAGCTCGGGGAGGAGGAATATGTGATTGAAATCCGGAAGGGCAGGGTTACCGTCAAGGCAAGCGCACTCAGAGGATTCCTCTACGCGCAGCAGACGCTCGACCAGCTCCGGGACGCGGACGGGGAATGGCCTGACGTGATTATCAGGGACAGGCCGAGGTTCGCCTACAGGGGCATGCACCTTGACTGCGCGAGGCATTTCTTCAGCGTCGATGAGTTGAAGAGGTACATCGACATGATGGCGGTGCACAAGATGAACAAGTTCCACTGGCACCTGACGGATGACCAGGGTTGGAGAATCGAGATAAGGAAATATCCGCTCCTCACGAAAATCGGGGCGTGGCGCAAGGGCGAGAAGCTTTTCCGGCCTGACGGTTCCGGCGGAGACCCTACGGGAGCTCTCTACGGAGGCTACTACACGCAGGAGCAGCTGCGCGAGGTCGTCGTATACGCCGCAGAAAGGGGAATTGACGTGATCCCGGAAATTGACCTTCCGGGACATATGCAGGCGGCGCTCGCGGCCTATCCGGAACTCGGATGCGAGGGCTACGGCCCGTACGAAGTGTGGAATTTCGCCGGGGTTTCGCCCGACGTGCTCTGCGCCGGGAACGAGAAGACCTATGAGTTCCTCGAAGGGGTGCTGGACGAGGTGCTGGAGATATTCCCTTCAAAATACATCCACATCGGAGGCGACGAATGCCCAAAGGACCACTGGGCGACCTGCCCGCGCTGTCAGGCGAAGATTGCCGAGCTCGGGCTCAAGGGCGACGGGCAGTTTTCTGCGGAGCACTATCTCCAGAGCGGCTATGTGACCGCAAGGGTGGAGAAGTTCCTCAACGAACACGGACGCAGCATCATCGGATGGGACGAGATTCTCGAAGGGGAGCTGTCGCCGAACGCCACGGTGATGTCGTGGAGAGGCAGCGCAGGAGGACAGAAGGCGGCCGCGCTCGGACATGACGCGATTATGACCCCGACGACCCATTTCTATTTCGACTACTGCCAGAGCCTCGACCGCGCCTCCGAGCCAGATGGAATCGGGGGCTATCTTCCGGTGTCAAAGGTGTATGAATACGAGCCGTTTACACCGGAGATGACCGACACGGAAAAGAAACACATACTCGGAATCCAGGCCAATCTATGGACGGAGTACATCGCCACGCCTGAACATCTTGAATATATGCTCCTTCCGAGAATGAGCGCGCTTGCTGAGGTGCAGTGGTGCGACCCGGGCAGACGCGACGCGGACAGGTTCTTCCGCGACCTCGACAGGATGTGCGGGATTTATGAGGCGATGGGCTATAACTACGCGAAGCACATCTACGAAGTTCTCGGCAAGGTGAGCGTGAAGGACGGCTGCTATTTGATTGAGCTCAAGACGACGGGAGACACACCGATACGCTACACCACCGACGGCAGCGACCCAACCGACGACTCCCCTCTCTACACCGGTCCGTTCACCCTGACAGCGACTCCCTGCACGGTGAAGGCAGCCACTTTCAGGCACGGTGAACGCTCCAAGGTCTGGACTCAGGAGCTGATTGCCAACAAGGCGTTCGGCAAGAAGCTGTGGCTCAACAGCCCGAAGGCGAACGGCTACGACTACCTCAGCGAAAGCGCCCTGAACGACGGCATTCGCGGGAACTGGAACTACAGCGACGGGCGCTGGGTCGCATGGAACGGGGCGCCGATGGACGTGAGCATCGACATGAACGGAGAAAAGTGCTCGGAGGTCAGCGTCGGCTTCATCATCAACACGCCGAACTGGATTTTCGGGCCGCTGTCTCTGAAGGTTTATGGCGACGGTGTGCTGCTCGGCTGGCTTTCCATTCCCGAGGTCGGAGCGTCGGCGCCGGATTCCGTCGAGAACTACAGCGTGACTTTCCCGGAGACCGAGGTCGGGGAACTGCGCGTCGTGGCCGAGGACACGAGGGTCATCCCGTCATGGCACGGCGGGAAAGGGCATACGGGATTCCTGTTTGTTGACGAGATATTGGTGAAGTAGGGACTTTCGGGAGACATTTGAGAGTCTGCGGTTCAAAAATGCCTGAACCGCAGACTTTTTTTTATTTCAAGCCGCAGACCCGGGGATTTCAAGACGGGTCTCTATCGGCTTTTGATATAGCTGTCTATGGCAGCGGCGGCCTTGCGGCCGGCTCCCATGGCGAGGATAACGGTGGCTGCGCCGGTGACGGCATCACCTCCGGCGAAGACTCCCGGACGAGTGGTGACCACGTCGTCGGTGGTTTCGAGACCTCCGCACCGGGTGGTTTTCAGTCCCGGGGTCGTGCCGGCAATGAGCGGGTTCGGAGAGGTGCCGAGGGACATTATCACGGTGTCGGCCGGAATCTCGAACTCGGAGCCGGTAACCGCAACCGGACTGCGACGGCCGCTCTCATCCGGCTCGCCGAGTTCCATGCGGATGCACTTAACTGCACGTACATTTCCCTTGTCATCGGAAAGAATCTCAACCGGATTGGTCAGGAACTCGAAACATATGCCCTCTTCCTTCGCGTGGTGCACCTCCTCGCGGCGGGCGGGAAGTTCCGCCTCGGTACGGCGATAGACGACGGAGACGACATCAACACAGTCCGTCGATTCTGCCGGGACGGCATCCGTCATCTCGAACGGACCCTCTTCTGTCATCTCGAACGGAGTGAGAGACCTCCGCGCCGCCCGAAGCCCCTGAAGCCTCAGTGCCGTGCGTGCCGCGTCCATGGCGACATTGCCTCCGCCCACGACCACGACACGATGTCCGACATTGACAGGAGTCGCATAGTCATCGCGGTAAGCCTTCATGAGATTGTTGCGCGTGAGGAACTCGTTTGCGGAATAGACCCCGTTCAGGCTTTCTCCGGGGATGCCCATGAACTTAGGAAGTCCCGCGCCTGAACCGATGAAGACGGCGTCGAAGCCCTCCTTTCCGAGCAGGGAGTCAATCGTAACGGTGCGTCCCACGACGACATCCGTCTCTATGTGAACCCCGAGGGCGCGGACTGCGGCGATTTCTGCGGCAAGGACGGTGTCCTTAGGAAGGCGGAACTCCGGGATGCCGTATTCAAGCACTCCCCCGGCCTTGTGCAGGGCCTCGAAGATGGTCACGTCATAGCCGAGCTTCGCAAGGTCGGACGCACAGGCAAGGCCCGCAGGGCCACTGCCCACCACCGCCACGCGATGACCGTTCTTCCGCAGCCCCTCTGCCGAGCCATTTGCCCCAACAGTTTTGCCCTGAACATTCTCAACAAGCTTCTCGAAGGCTTCTGGAGCCATTTCATCAGAAGAGGCCTCAGAAGAAACGTCACCGGTACCATGTTCCGATGCTCCGGCACCGCTCTCCCTGCTCCAGTCGGCGACGAAGCGCTCCAGCTTGCCTATCGCCACCGGTTCGAACTTCACGCCGAGCACGCACGAGCCCTCGCATTGGGTTTCCTGCGGACACACACGGCCGCAGACAGCCGGAAGCGACGAGTCCTGCGCTATGACCCGGGCCGCGCCTGCAAAGTCGCCTTCAACCACTTTCGCTATAAAATCCGGAATCTTCACGTTCACAGGGCAGGCAGCCACACAGCGCGGATTCCTGCAGTGCAGGCAGCGCGTCGCCTCCTGCATCGCCTCATCGGCATTGTAGCCGTAACACACCTCGTCAAAGTTTGCCGCCCGCTTCTTCGGGTCCTGTTCCCTGACCGGGACTCTTGGTATTCTGTTTGCCATCTTATTATGAGTCTATAGATTTCTCGACTTCGTTTCGCTCGAAATGACAAGCGAGGACATTCGCTCGAAAAAGCGAGGACATTCGCTCGAAATGACAGGGAATTACAATAGTTTACACCGATGAGCCTCAAACGCCTCTCGGGCGGCCTGTTCCTGGCTGCGGTACATTCCCTGACGGCGCATGGCCTCGTC
>DJPQ01000020.1:19582-48182 GCA_002439805.1 Bacteroidales bacterium UBA6408 | reverse complement strand
GAGCGCGCGCCATTTGTAGTGGTCGCCCCCGAGCCAGACCTCGGTGATGTCGGCGAACTTGTGGTTTTCAGCGGCCTGCTGCGGGACGAGATGGCAGTGGTAGTCTATAATCGGCTGTTTTTCAGCGCTTTCGTGATAGAGCTCGCGGGCATATTCGTTTTCAAGAAGAAAGTCGTCGTTGATGAAATTTTCCATATTCTCAAGTAAGTTTTGAAATGAAACCAAATTTTCGGAGTTTCTGCAAATTTATGAAAATATTTCCGTGTACGCACACGGAAATTGAATAAAAATGTCTATTTTTGTCGCCTGATAACTGAATTTCAGCGGAATAAGGTTTTTGATGAATGGATAATTTATTGATATATCGTAATATATGGCAAAGATAGTTACATTCGGAGAGATTATGCTCAGGCTCGCGACGCCGGGACATCTCAGATTCTCACAGGCTCACGAATTTGAAGCGACTTTCGGCGGAGGGGAGGCAAATGTCGCCGTTTCACTCGCAAACTACGGGGAGGACGCGCACTTTGTGACGGCGCTTCCGGGCAATGACATAGCCAAGGCCTGCCTTGCGGAACTCCGAGGGCTCGGGGTGGGAGTCGAGTTCTGCATCGAGAGCGGTGACAGGGTCGGCATCTACTATATTGAGAAGGGGGCGGTTGCACGTCCGAGCAAGGTTATTTACGACCGTGCACATTCTTCCGTTTCCGAGATCAGGCCGGGGATGATTGACTGGGACAAGGTGTTCGAGGGCGCGGACTGGTTTCACTGGACGGGTATCACGCCGGCAATCAGTCAGGGCGCGGCGGATGTCTGTCTGGAGGCCATCGAGGCTGCATCACGACATAGAGTGAAGGTTTCCTGCGACCTCAACTACAGGAAGAATCTCTGGAAATACGGCAAGACGGCCACAGAGGTGATGCCGGCTCTCGTGGCGGGCTGCGACGTGATTATAGGCAACGAGGAGGACGCGGAAAAGGTCTTCGGCATAAAGCCGGAGGGGTTCAACGCTGAGGAGGGAGTGATTGACACGGCTAAGTTCGAGTTCGTGGCCAAGTCGCTGATGGAGAAGTTCCCCAAGGCCTCGAAGGTGGCCATTACCCTGCGCGGTTCGGTGAACGCCGACCACAACACATGGGGCGCGGTTCTCTACGACGGCAAGACTCTCTTCGCCTCAAGGCGCTACGACATCACGGACATCGTAGATCGTGTGGGCGGGGGTGACTCTTTCGGCGGCGGGCTGATTTACGGGTTGCTGAACTATGCGGGCGACAGTCAGAAGGCTCTAGACTTCGCCGTGGCGGCATCCTGCCTCAAGCACACGATTGAGGGCGACTACAACCGCGTGAGCGTCAAGGAAGTGGAGACGCTCATGAACGGCAACGGCTCAGGAAGGGTGTCGAGGTGACATTTTAAATGAATAAAAGATGAAATTCAGTGCCACAGTTAAGGCCGCGCTCTGCTGCGCCGCTTTTCTTCTGACGATTGAGTCATTCTCTGCGGAGACGGCGTTCAAGTTCAGGACGAAGAACAGGAAGATGTACCACAAGGGGTGGATAGACCTCAACAAGAACGGAGTGAAGGATGTCTATGAAGACCCGTCTGCGGAAATTGACGCGAGGGTGGAGGATTTGCTCTCAAGGATGACGACGGATGAGAAGACATGCCAGATGGTCACTCTCTACGGCTACGGGCGCGTTCTTGCCGACCCGCTTCCGACCCCGGAGTGGAAGGAGAAGCTGTGGAAGGACGGAATGGGCGCGATTGACGAGCATCTGAACGGATTCCGCCAATGGGGTATGCCGATTGAGATGTACAGCCCTTACCTTTGGCCGGCATCGACCCATGTGGCGGCCATGAACGAGGTTCAGCGCTTCTTCATCGAGGACACGCGCCTCGGCATTCCAGTGGATTTCACAAACGAGGGAATACGCGGCGTGGAGGCCTACAGGGCGACCAATTTCCCGACGCAGCTCGGTCTGGGGCATACCTGGGACAGGGAACTGATTCATGAGGTCGGGCGCATCACCGGGCGCGAGGGCAGGCTTCTGGGCTACACCAACGTCTATGCCCCGATTCTTGACGTGGGGCGTGACCAGCGCTGGGGCCGCTATGAGGAGGTCTATGGCGAGTCTCCCTATCTTGTGGGAGAGCTCGGCGTGCAGATGACCCTCGGGCTGCAGGAGGACTTTCAGGTCGCCGCCACCGCCAAGCACTTTGTGGCCTATTCCAACAACAAGGGAGCGCGCGAGGGAATGGCCCGTGTTGACCCCCAGATGGCTCCGCATGAGGTGGAGAGCGTCCATGTTCAGCCGTGGCGCGAGGTGATTTCCCGCGCCGGCCTGCTCGGGGCGATGGTCTCATACAACGACTACGACGGCGAGCCGGTCGAGGGGAGTCATTACTGGCTCAGTGAGCGTCTGCGCGACGAATTCGGTTTCCGGGGCTATCTTGTGAGCGACAGCGACGCCGTTGAATATCTCTACACCAAGCATAATGTTGCCGCCGACATGAAGGAGGCGGTGCGTCAGAGCGTGATGGCAGGCCTGAACGTGCGCTGCACCTTCCGCTCTCCGGACAGCTATGTGCTTCCCCTTCGCGAACTTGTTGCGGAGGGAACCGTGCCGATGTCGGTGATTGACGAGCGGGTGCGCGACATTCTGCGTGTGAAGTTCCTCGTGGGACTGTTCGACAGCCCCTACCAGACCGACTATGCGGCCGCCGACGATGAGGTTGACGGCGTGGAGAACAACAAGGTCGCGCTGCGTGCCTCGCTTGAGTCTCTCGTGCTGCTGAAGAACGCCGCCTCGGACTCTCCGTTCGGAACTGACGGGAAGGCGCTTCCGCTGAACGCCGCGGCTCTGCGCCGTGTGGCGGTGATAGGTCCCAATGCAGATTACACGGGCTATGCCAGCCTTCACTACGGACCTCTCGGAACAGAGAATGTCTCCGTCCTGAAAGGGCTGCGCACGGCTCTGGAGGGAAAAGCGGAGGTGGTCTATGCCAAGGGCTGCGAGCTTGTCGACAAGACCTGGCCGGAGTCGGAGATTCTTCCGACCGACCCGGATGAGGAAGAACTGGCGGGGATTGCCGAGGCCGTGAAGGCAGCCGGGTCGTCCGACGTCGCGGTGCTGGTTCTGGGCGGCGGGCCGAGAACCTGCGGCGAGAACAAGAGCCGCTCCTCTCTCGAACTTCCGGGCAGGCAGAACCTGCTGCTGAAGGAGGTGAAGAAGACCGGGAAGCCTGTGATAGTCGTGCTCATAAACGGGCGGCCGCTTTCCGTGAACTATGCGGACAAGGTGGCGGACGCGATTCTTGAGGCCTGGTATCCGGGTGCTCACGGCGGCACTGCCGTGGCTATGGCCCTGCTCGGGGAGTACAACCCGGGAGGCAAGCTGACCGTGACATTCCCGCGCACCGTAGGGCAGATTCCTTTCAACTTCCCGTACAAGCGCGCCTCTCAGGTCGATGGACGCAAGGAACTCGGTCCGAACGGCTGGGCAAGCCGTGTCAACGGCGGGCTTTACGATTTCGGACATGGTCTTTCATACACGACTTTCGCATATTCCGACTTTCGTCTTTCCTCCCCGGAGATTGCCCCGACCGACTCAGTCCGCGTCTCGTTCAAGGTTACGAACACCGGCAAGGTGCGCGGCGACGAGGTCGTCCAGCTCTATGTGGAGGACTGCATCACCTCGCTGACGGCCTACGAGAAGGTTCTGCGCGGCTTCGAGAGGATTTCGCTTGATCCGGGCGAGACGAAGTCCGTCGAGTTCGTCCTGTCTCCGAAAGATTTGTCCCTTCTGGACAGGAACATGAACCGCGTGGTCGAGCCGGGAGATTTCGAGATTATGGTCGGAGCATCCTCGACCGACATCCGCCTGAAGGGCAGGCTCTCGGTAATAGACCCGTCCGCCCCGTCGCGTCCCGCCCGCACACGGCAGTCCGACGACGTGCAGTTCTCCGGATCCGTCACTCTCGGCAAGGGGGAGTTCATGACAATCCCGGCAAAGGGCAGCGTGCGCGGCGTGCGTCTGATACTCAGCGGCGGTTCGGATGCGGAACTCCTTGTCCAGGCGACAAACGGAGGCGGCCAGTTCCTCACGGTTTCCGCCACGAAGCACTGCCTCTCCGGAATGAATGAACTGACCTTCCCGCCGACCGATGCCTCCGAGTTGAGGATTGTCGTCGAAAAAGGACGGGCTACGGTGGAGAACTTCGATGTCTATTTTGTCATGTGATTTGCCGCATAGTCACGGCAATGATGTTTTTTGTTTGTCGTAATTAACAAAATAGCTATATTTGTCACAAGTTTTAATTACGATTAACAAAAATGGAGGCTATTATTTCTCGTCCGGCATATACAGATGCCATTATCCCGTTCATAGGGAAAAACATAATAAAAGTGTTGACCGGACAGCGAAGGGTGGGGAAGAGCTGCATCTTAAGGCAGCTTGGGGATTATATCGGCAAGACCCGTCCGGAAAGCAACTCCATATACATCAACAAGGAGTTCGATGAGTTTATGACCATCCGGACTAATACGGATTTGTCCGAGTATGTTTCCGCTCACATAAAGCCAGGCGTAGAGAATTTTTTGTTTATAGATGAAGTTCAGGATATAGACGGCTTCGAGCACGCTTTGCGCAGTCTTCAGGCACAGGGCGTGTGCGACATATTTATAACCGGCAGCAATGCAACGATGCTTTCCGGCGAACTTTCGACGTATTTGTCGGGAAGATATGTCGAATTCCACATACACAGTCTCTCATATACCGAGTTCCTCACTTTCCATAAAGTTCCGGACACGACAGAAAGTTTGCGTAATTATTTGACATTCGGGGGTCTTCCATATTTGTGCAACTTGCCGCTTCAGCGTGATATTGCTTTTGAGTATCTGAAGAATGTATATTCAACCATTATTCTAAAGGATGTCGTCAAGCGTGAGGGGATACGCAATGTTGATTTTCTTGAGACTCTTGCGGTTTATGCGGCAGACAATGTGGGTAATCTATTTTCCGCCAATAACATAAGCCGTTATCTCAAGTCGCAGAGAGTCAACATGTCTCCGCTGCAGGTCATCAATTATCTTAAGGCACTTCAGAATGCGTTTCTCCTGCACAAAGTGCGTAGAATTGATGTGAATGGCCTGCAGAAGTTTGAGATAGGAGACAAATATTTCTTTGAAGATCTTGGCCTTCGGAACTGCCATCTGGGATTCAGTCTGCAGAACGACATTCACAAACTGATGGAAAACGCGATATTCCTTCATTTGATACAGAATAAATATGAAGTCTTCACCGGCCAGAATTCTTCGGGTAGGGAGGTTGATTTTGTCGCAAGAAAGGATGACGGGATGATATATGTCCAGTCCTGCTACCTGATGGCGGACGAATCGACAAGAAATCGCGAGTTCGGCAACCTTATGGCAATCAAGAACAATTATCCCAAATATGTCGTGAGCCTCGATGATTGGACAAGCGGAGGAAATGTCAGCGGTATAAGGATTATCCATCTGAGAGAGTTTCTGGAAAAGGGAGACTTCTGACTTTTTTCGCCGCATAGCGAACAAATTTTTTGTTTTTGTTCAAAAAGCATTACCTTTGCAGAAATTCCGTGTGCGTGCACGGAATTTCTGATAAATTGATTGTTCATAAAATGGAGCGTTTTTACGGTCATATCTGCCTTGACTATTCAGGAGGGCTTTATCCGGTTCTCTCCCGCAATATTTCGCGGGGGGGGGATACTCCTATAAGCCAGCGTATTACAACGCGCACATCGATGCTTCTTATGAACTAGCACATCATTTCTCACATATCGTTTCTCCGGCGGCATACCGTCCGGCAGAATCACACGGTGGTAAAGGACAGACTTTACCGCCTTCTTGTCGTGTCCTCCATTGCCTGTAGGAAACGGACTGCCATCGTATAACCATCAAATGCAATATCAAATGAAAATGTTTAACCACATCGCACTGTCCGCGCTTTATTTCCTGCTTCCGATGCTGGATGCCTGCGCGAAGCCGGACAGCCCCGCAGGACAGGGAGGAGGCACCGCCGCCGACATTGAGTACTACGGCTTCTCTCCGAGGGTCGCCGACTCCGAAATCTATTCGGTCAAGGCTGACGGACAGGAAATCAAGGTCTTTCCCACCGACGAGCCGCACATTGCCTGGGTCGGGGCGGCGGATGGCGTGTCCGTCAAGTTCGAGGTCAGGCTCAAGAATGGAGTAATCAAAAAAGCCGATGTGAGGCCTTTGGGGAAGAAATATGACTTCAGCATCGACGGAGAGAAACTCACGCTTGAGCTGAAGCGGTATGACAGGGTGTCGGTGGAGATTAATGGGGACATAGAGAATCCTCTCTTCATATTCGTGAACCCTATTTACGCGGAAAAGCCGTCGAAGAACGACCCTTCGGTCAGGTATTTCGAGGCGGGGAAGATTTATGACGCGGGCGACATAAGGCTCTCGGCTGACTGCCGGGAAGTGTACCTTGAGCCAGGGACTTACGTGAAGGGCAACATCCTCGGCGTGAATGTCCCGGGAGTAAGGATTCACGGCGGCGGTCTTCTCAGTTCGGTGAGGAACAAGGGCAGTTACGATGAGTTCTATCAGACATTCGGCGTCGCTCTCTATGGATGTGAAGACGCGCGTCTTGACGACATTACCAGCGTCTTTGCCGGGGCCGGCTGGAGTTCTCTCTTCGCGAACTGCCACAATTCCGTCATCACCAATTACAAGGCATTGGGACTGAGCGACCCGGATTCCAAGTCGGAGAGAACCGTGAACAACGATTCGATGGACATAATCGGCGGGAAGAACGTCCGCGTGTCCAAATGCTTCCTGCGCGGGCACGACGACGCCTACTGCATCAAGTCGCAGAAGTTCAAGCTCAAGGGCGCTGTGGATGGAGTCTGGTTCGAGGACTGCATAGGCTGGAACGTCGGGGCCGGAAACACCTTCGAGATAGGCTACGAATGCCAGATTGACATCAGGAACGTGCATTATAAGGACATCTATGCGATTCATTCCGGTACGTCGGGCACGGACATGAGGCGCGCCGCGCTCAGCATCCACAACGGGGCTGCAGGGACTGTCTCCGACGTCACGTACGAGAACGCCTACATCGAGGATGCGCAGGAGTTTGCCATCTGGCTGGCGTGTCTGAGCCACAGCTATAACATCGGTTTTGAGGACGACGGACAGACCCCTCTCAAATACTCTCCGGGCAGGATACGCAATGTTTCATACCGCAACATCCATGTCATGAACGTTCGTCCAGGCAAGGGCGGATGCGTCATCAGAGGCTACGACAAGGAGCACAATGTTTCGGGAATATCGTTCGAGAATTTCGATTACCTCGGGAAGAAAGTGACGTCTCTGGAAGATCCTGTGTGGACGGAGAAGACGAACTGCGACGAGGTGTCGTTCAGATAAGGATAAATGTTCAACTATTAACCATCATGATTATGAAAAAATCGAGTCGGGGGGGGCAGACCCTTCCATACGCGGACTATCAGGCTCCGTCTGTATCCATGCAGTCCTTCGCCGCTGAGACGGGGTTTGCCCAGAGCGGCAACGGAATCAGCAAAATGGAGAAATGGAACGAATGGGAAAACTAACGTGAGCGTGGTTTCCCGTGTTTTATGAATGTTATGATTGATAATACTTTGACTGTTATGAAAAAGATTATGTTTGGTGTCCTTGCGGTCACGGCTGTTGTCGGCTGCGGGAAGACTGCTGATGTGGCGGATGAGAATCCTCAGGAAGAAACGCACGGTGTCGAGATAGTCGCAGATGTTGTCGCGACAAAGACAACGCATACGGACGGCGGCGCCGCCGTCGAGACGGCCTGGAAAAAGGACGATGCCGTCGGGATTTTCTGGTACAAGGGCGGCTCGGCGGCCGAGGCCGGCACGGGCGCGGCGGACAGGCTGGAGAACGGGCAGATTCTTGCCAAGGAGTCCGGTTCGTCCACTTCTTTCGACGCTCCGGAGAACTATCTTGCCGAGAAGGGCACGGACTATCTGACCTATGCCTACTATCCTTATGGCTCTGAGGCCGGTATCGACCCTCTTGCGGTGAAATTCACGCTGCCGGCCGAGCAGACCCAGGCCGCTGCCGGCAGCCTCGACCACCTTTCCGGAACCGATTTCCTCTATGCGTCCGCAACTGCGAAAAACGACGGGACCACAGGCAAGGTCGGCCTGCATTTCAACCACGCGCTTTCGGTTCTCGCCATAAATCTGACCACAGAGGAAGCCGGTCTGGAGGTTTCGGCTCTGCGCGTCAGCCTTGACGGCGAGGGGGAGATTTTCTCTGTGACTGACGGTAGCGTGAACCTGGCGACCGGGGAACTTGCGCTCACTGCAGGCAGCCCTGAAATCAGCCTCACAGTTGATTCTCCGGCTCTCCTCTCTTCGGAGGCTTCGACTTTCTACATGATGATAACTCCGGGTCATGCCGGCAGGACCGTCAGCGTCTATGCTACGATTGGCAGAAAGGAAGAGCTGGTCGGTTCGAAGACAATACCGGCTGACGGCACCGGCATTCCTGCGGGTGCGAAGGCCGAGATGGAGTTCAAGATTAGCCATTCGGCGGTGTTCGCTGACTTTGAGGATGGTTCATTCAGCGCTTTCCAAAAAGGCGGCTCCACCCTGTCCGTGGTCGACAATCCGAGTGGCATGGGAAAGGTTCTGAAGGCTGAAGTTGATCCGAAATCTACGAATGCGTCCGGATACTTCACCATTCTGAGGGAAGAGATCGTGGCTCAGGGCATCGACCCGTCTGAATACAAGGGCATAAGAGTTCAGTATTTGTGGAAAGGCACGGTGCAGCTGGTGCCTCGAATAGATGTCGGAAACGCAAAGCAGTTGCCGGATAATTCGGCTGACATTTCATTGAATGGGGAATGGCAGACATTGGAATATGAAATAAATTTCCCTAAGCCTGACGGCAACCAGAAAGGCAATCGTACGTTCCGTCCGTTCATGACTCTGGATGGCAAAAACTACAATCCTGTCAGCATGAAGGACGAGAACAGGGTATGTGAGATGTACTTCGATAACTTCACACTTTACAAATGATGCAGCGAACACTCATCAGGATTCTTTCGGGACTTGCGGCGCTCCTGTTGCCGCTGGTCCTGAGTGCCGTTGCGGCAGCCGATGAAAGGGACGGTGCCACGAGGAACGTCACCGGCACTGTCGTCGACGGTTCCGGGACTCCGGTAATCGGGGCAGGGGTGGTTCTTGAGGGCGCGAAGAACTCCGGGACCGTGACGGACATAGACGGAAAGTTCAGTCTTGAAGTTCCGGAAAAGGGCCGTCTCGTCATTTCATGCATCGGATTCGCGACCCTTTATGTGCCTCTTTCCGCTTCCCGGGGCAGCTACTCCATTGTCCTGCACGAGGATTCCATCCTTCTGGATGACGTGGTCGTGGTGGGCTATGGCGTCCAGAAGAAGGAAAGCGTCGTCGGGGCCATCTCGCAGGTCGGGGGAGAGACTCTCGTCAATTCGGGGCTCTCGAACATCACAAACGCCATGGCCGGCAAGCTGTCGGGAGTCACGACGCTCCAGTCTTCCGGACAGCCGGGGCAGGACGACGCCGAAATCATAATCCGCGGAGTCTCAAGCTTCAACAATTCCAGCCCGCTTGTCCTCGTTGACGGAATCGAGCGCGACTTCGCCTCCATAGACCCGAACGAGGTGGAGAACATCTCCGTCCTGAAGGACGCCTCCGCCACGGCCGTGTTCGGAGCGAAGGGCGCGAACGGAGTCATAATCGTCACCACGAAGAGCGGAAAGGAGGGACGGCCGAAGATGGACATAACCGTCTCGCAGGGCTTCGCCTCTCCGATAAACACTCCGGAGCATATAGACTCCTACACCACTATGTCCCTGCTCAACGTGGCGCGGATGAACGAACAGCAGTTCGAGGCGCTTTCCTCACAGGAGGTCCTTGAAGAGTACAGGAATCCGTCCTCCGCCCTGAACGCGCTCCGCTATCCTGATGTCGACTGGCTCAAGGAAATGACCAGGCCGTTCGCCTCCACGACCAACGCCAACTTCAACATAAGCGGCGGAACCAGGTTCGTCAAGTATTTCGCTTCTGTCGGCTACACGAACGAAGGCTCGATTTTTCGTAGCTTCAGAGACGACAAGGTGGACAGCGGCTACAAGTACAACAGGTTCAACTTCAGGACCAACGTCGATTTCAACGTCACGCGGAGCACCAAGGTATCCTTCAAGCTCGGAGGCAACGTCGGAATCAAGAACAAGCCCCAGCCTCAGGGAGGGGACGATGAGATGTGGCTGGCCGTCTTCGGTGCGAGCACCGCGAAATACCCTATGTACTACCCTTCTTGGGTGCTTAAGGAGGTGCCCGACACGGACTACCCGGACGCTTCCGAGGACCGTCTGCTGAGCGAGGCCGACCAGAGCACCTACAACCCTTACTACCAGATGATGAAGGGCAGCTTCATCCAGCTGACCGACACGAAACTCTTCTCGGACATCATCGTGAACCAGAAGCTCGACTTCATAACCCGGGGGCTGTCCGTCCAGGCCAAGGTCTCGCTGAGCTCCTACTACAAGTACACTACGCTCAATACCGAGTACAACAGGCCGAGCTATGTGCTGGACTTCAGCAAGATAGGCACGTCCGAGAATCCCTGGAGGCGGACTGGGGATGACGGCTATGCCTACACCGAGCCGCCGATGTACACCAACGCCGGAAACGAGCTTCAGGGCGGCTACTATATGGACCTCTACTATGACTTTTCGGTCAACTACGACCGCACCTTCGGGAACCACGGCGTCACCGGGCTCTTCCTCTTCAACAGGCAGGAACAGGCCAAGGGCACCTCGTTCCCCTACTACAACGAGGCTCTTGTGGCGCGTGCCACCTACGATTATGCGCACAAGTACCTTGTCGAGTTCAACATGGGCTACACCGGCTCCGAGCGATTCGCCCCGAGCAATCGTTTCGGATTCTTCCCGTCGGGGGCGGTCGGCTGGGTGATGTCGCAGGAAAAATTCATGGAGCCGCTGAAGCCGTGGCTGAGTAAGCTCAAGTTCCGCTTCTCCATGGGACTGGTCGGAAATGACTATGCGAACAACAGGTGGCTCTACATCAGCGAGTACTCTAAAGACAGCAGCGGGCACATCGTGGAGGATAAGTCCGCCAACCTCTCCGCGCAGTGGGAGCAGGCGTTCAAGAAGGATCTCGGCATAGAGATGGGCTTCTTTGGCAACGACCTCACCCTGAACATCGACCTGTTCGACGAATACAGGGACAAGATGCTGATTTCGGTCGACAACAACACCCCTATCTGGCTCGGGACATCTTCCAAGGAGCTCAACAAGGGCGCAATCAAGAAGCACGGCATTGAGGTTGAGGCAAATTACAGCCACAGGTTCGGAAGAGACTGGACCTTCAGCGTCGGGGGCAATTTCTCCTACAGCGACAACCGTGTCGTCTATGCGGATGACGCCCCGTTCTCCCTTGAGCACCAGCGTGCCGCGGGTGCGCCGATCGGAACCCCGACCGGCGGATTATATCTCGCGGACAGCGGTTTCCTGACTTCCGTGGATGACATCCACAGCAGTTTCCTTCCCGTCACCATGGACAAGGTCATCATCGGTGACTACAAGTTCATCGACTACACCGCCGACGGTGTCATCGACTCCGATGACAAGGGGCGTATCCGGGGCTCTGTCTATCCGCCGGTCTCGTTCGCCTTCAACACCGGGTTCTCATGGAAGGGGCTTGAACTTAGGATGCTCCTGCACGGCTATGCCGGCAAATGGGTGAACTACAATCAGATTTATGAGTATGAGTTCTTTAAGGGCAACTACAGCATCCACAAGTCTTCGCTTGACTACTGGTCGCCGGCGAACCCGTCCGGAAACCACGCCGCGCTCCACTACACGGCGTCACAGATTCCGAACCTCCAGTGGACAGGCTACGCCGAGACCATAGACGGAGGCGGATACGGGGCGAAGATTGAGGGCAAGTCATGGCGCAGGTCGGACTATGTCAGGCTGAAGGAAGTCACCCTGAGTTACACATGGAACGGGCGGAACTTCACAAGGAGGACAGGAATGCAGGCCATCAGGGCGTATGTCACCGGAAACAACCTCCTCACATTCACCGACCTGCTTGAGGGCGACCCGGAGAGCAAGAACCTCGTGTGGGGAAGTTATCCTTACATGAGGACTGTCAGGATAGGGCTTCAGCTCACTTTTTAAACTTAGAAAATGATGAGAAAGATTTTAGGAAAATTGCTCGTGTCCGCGGCTCTGGTCTCCATGGCCTCGGCGGTGACTTCCTGTCTGAACGCATATCTCGACAGGTCTCCGGATTCGGGACTCTCCGAGGAGAAGGTCTTCTCCAAATACCAGAACTTCAAGAGCTTCTTTTACGCGGCCTACTCCGGCACGGATTCCAAGCTGACCGCCTTCCACCCGCTCACGTTCGCGTTCAATAACCAGAAGTTCACTTTCGAAGGAATTACCGACATGTGCGACATGGCGCGTCTGACTCAGTCCCAGACGATAAAGATGGGCGGCGGACAGAACGCTATCGGGGTTGTCGGCTACAACAAGGGCGTTGCCGGCAAGGAAGCGGCGAAGGTCACATACGCGTGGAAGATAATCCGCATCTGCAACATGACCATCGAGAAGATAGATATGCTTCAGGACGCTACGGAGCAGCAGAAGGAAGACCTGCTCGGACAGGCCTATTTCGTGCGCGCCTATGTCAATTTCGAGATATTCCGGCTTTACGGAGCCGTTCCTTATGTTGACAAGGTTCTCGGGGCGGATGACGAATGGGATCTGCCGGCTCTCGGCGAGAAGGAATTCCTCTACAGGGTAGCCGATGACTTTCAGACGGCAGCGGGACACTTCGAGAAGGCCGGCCTGATGCGCCGCGACCCCGTTTCCGGAGCCGGACACCTCGCCGCGCCCGATCAGGACAAGCCGAACGGCGTGGCCGCGCTGGCGATGAGGGGACGCGCCCTTCTGTATGCCGCGAGCCCGCTGAACAATCCGGAAAATGACAAGACTATATGGGAAGAGGCCGCCGTAGCCAACATGGAGGCGATCACCGCTGCCCTGGACAATGGCTTCCGGCTGCTGTCTCTGGACGAATATTCAAGGAACTTCAACGGAACGACCTACTCCGACGAGCAGCTTTGGGGCTATTCCGCCGGAACGATGCAGTTCAGGAACAACAAGCTTCAGGCCTTTGTAGGCTATGTCTTTTCGAAGGATGCCTACAGCTCGGCCCAGTGCCCGACGCAGAATTTCGTGGACAAGTTCGAGACCCGCGATGGCTATGCCCTCAACACCGAGGAGCGCCGCCGTGTCGCGGAGGCAGCCGGCTCATACGCCGAGCAGAACCCGTTCGTGAACCGGGACCCGAGGTTCGACATCACCGTGGTCTATAACCAGAAGGACATCAGCGCGGGAGGATACGGAAAGGCTTCCCTCTATGTCAATGAGGACGGAAGCCTGCCTTCGGGTTCGCTCCTGCAGAAGAAGACCGGCTCTTCCGACGGAGTCACGGAAACCTACTACTATGAGTGCAAGCGAATCGGCGGCCCGTATCAGATGACTCAGACCATAACGCTCACCGACCCGATAATCCGTCTTGGCGAGCTTTACCTGAACTATGCGGAGGCGGCGTTCGAGGCGTACGGCGGCCCGGATGGAAAAGCACCGGGAGCGAGCCTCACTTCGGTCGGGGCCCTGAATGTCATACGGAAGAGGGCGGAGATGCCGGATGTCCGGACGGAGTATCTTGCGAGCGCGGAGACATACCGCGAAAGGATAAAGAACGAACGGACCATTGAGCTCTGTTTCGAGGGGTATCACTACTACTGTGACATTCGCAGGTGGAAGGACGCTCCGGAAATAGGCCGGAGCACGCTCTATGGAATGAGGGCGACGAAATTGAATCCGGGCTATGACGCGGCCAAATATCCTGCCGGATTCCGGTATGACCGTTTCGAGCTTGCGGCAAACAGGCAGATTTCCTGGAAGAATGACGGGATGTACTACATTCAGTTCCGTAACAGCGATTTGGTCAAGATGAAGAATTATACGCCAAAGATGGCGTGGTAACACAATGTTTGATACGATGAAACAGCATAAGATAAAAGTCGCGGCTGTCCGCCTTGCCGTGTTTCTTCTCGGTGTCGCGGCCATCTTCCTAAGCGGAGGTCTTCAGGCTCTTGCGCAGTCGGGGAAGGGTTCCGGCAAGAATGTCAATGTGTCGGTGCGGATAGTTGATGAAGATGGCAACGCGGTGCCGTTCGCGGAGGTTTCCGTGGGCGAGGGTACCTTGCGCGAGAGCGCTGATGCCGATGGACGTGTCAGGTTCACCGCCGATGCGAGGGATCGTGTGACCGTGTCCTGCGAGGGATATTCTTCGGTCGAGGCTCTCGTCGAGGCCCTTGCGGATTCCGACACCGTGACACTGCTTGGAAAGGAACTTTATGAGGATGTCATTCCTCTTCCGTACATGGAACTTGCGCGGCGGCATTCCCTCGGAAACACCGTCGTCATCAAGGGCGAGGATCTTCAGAAATGGTCTTCCACCGACATCAGGAACGCCCTGACGGCAATCGCACCGGGAGTGGAGGTGACGGAGAACTCCGGAAGTCCGGGCGTCACCCCGCTTGAGAATGCGGGAAGATACGGGGCTTCGTGGAGAGTTACCCCGACAGTGAGGGGACGCAGGATGATATATATGGTCGATGACGTGCCCGTGTCCATAAGTGAGACCCCGCTTGACCCGCAGCAGATTGAGTCAATCACAATCGTGCGCGATGTGATGGAAAAGACGCTCTACGGCGCTTCGGGGGCCGACGGCATCGTCTATATCAGGACGAAGAGGGGAAAGCCCAACAGCCGTTATCTCAGCGTTTATGGGGAGGGCGGCGTGAACATCGTTGACCGGATGCCGGAATTTGTCGGCGGCGAGGATTATGCCCGCCTCAACAACACGGCTCGTACCAACAGCGGCATGGACCCTCTCTACACTCAGTACGACATTGAGGAATATGGGAAGAAGAATCCTCTCGACCTGTTCCACCCTAACGTGGACTTCAGGAACATGATGCTGAAGAATGTCATGTCCTACCGTAAGGCCGGAATATACTCCGGAGGTGGGAACGACTATGTCAGCTACTATGCCAGCCTCGGCTACGCCGGTGAAGACGACATCTATAAGATTGGCCCGACGGCGGACTATAACCGCGTGAACATCAGCGCGAACCTCGATGTGAAGGTTCACAAGTATATCACCGCGAAATTCGGCATAATCTCCACGATGGGAATCAGACGCTCTCCGAACTATGGATATAATTCCAACTATTCCAGCGAGGACGAGTCGTCCAACACTACTCTCGGAGTTACGGAGCTCCCGGATGTGCTCGGCGACATAAACAGCATCCCGGCGATAGCCTTCCCGATTTATGCGGACAATTCCCCGGAGCTTGAGTTCCCATGGTATGCCGTATCTTCCATTTATAGGCAGAACCCGGTGGCGAACATCCTTGAGAACGGCTCCTACACGGAGACCGTCAGGAAGGGACTCATGAACGTGGGGCTCAACATTGACCTGTCGTTCATCACAAAGGGTCTCAAGTCGGTGACTTACGGGGCCTACGACGCGACCAATCTCGTCCGTATAGGAACGGCCGAGGACTACGCGGCCTACATTCTGACTCCCGACGTCGAGGACGGGGAGAAAATTATGAGGCCGGTCAAGAGCGGTAGCCACAGTGTCAAGGAAATGCCGGACAAGACAAGGCTCTTGGACTATTTCTCCAATAGGCTTTACCTCGTGCAGAAATTCTCTTATGACCGCAAGTTCGGGAAGCATTCCGTTAACGCCGGACTGAACTACATGATAACCAAGCGTTCACAGAAGTTCATCACCGAGCACCGCCGCGAGATGAATTTCGGCTTCAGCGCCGGCTATGTCTATGACGACCGCTTCATTGTGCAGACTGCCATGAACGAGCACGGCACCTATTCCCTGCGGAACAACAGGTGGGCCTTCTCCCCATCTGCTGGAATAGGCTGGGTGATGTCCAATGAAAAGTGGATGCGGGGAGCCACCGGAGTCGATTTCCTGAAACTCAGGGTTCAGGGCGGTCTGCTGCACTGCGACAGTGCGACTTCCGCCAACCGTGATGTGGAGAACTATGCCTGGAACGCTTCCGGTCAGAAGTTCGGCCCGCATCCCAACAACCAGTGGTTCGGAAGCACGTCGAGCGAGAGCGTCAACCGCACTTACATCTCGATGCTTGGCAACCCGAACCTCCGCCTTGAGAGGAGGTTCGAAATGACGGCGGGAGTTGACGCCCTGTTTCTCGACAGGCGGCTTTCGGCCTCGCTGAACTACTGGAGGACACTTTCGGACGGCGCTCCTTCTCAGGTGACCAACGTCATCCCCCTGTATGCCGGAGTCTCGTCAGGGGCGTTCTGGATGAACTACAACAAGACGAGCTTTCAGGGATATGAGATAGCCCTCGGATGGAAGGACTCCGTGGGCAAGTCATTTTCTTATTCCATTGACGGCTGGGCATCCGGGCAGTTCTCAAGGATTCTGCGCATTGACGAGCTGAACTACAGCGAGGCCTACCGTTCCAAGGTCGGCTATCCTTCCACCGCGATATGGGGCTACCGCTGCCTTGGACAGTTCGCTACGGACGCGGAGACGCTGGAGGTTCCGCAGCTTTTCGACGAGAGCCTCCGTGCCGGCGACCTGAAATACCAGGACATGAACGGCGACGGTCGCATTGACGCCAATGACATCTGCGCCATAGGGGACAGCAATCCGAAGCTTGTCTATGGAATCAGCGTCAGGCTGAAATATAGGGACTTCGACCTCTTTCTTTCCGGCACGGGCCGAGCCTTCTGCGACCTTGCCCTGACGAACGGGTATTTCTGGAACGGATGGGGCGACGGCAATTATTCAAAATATACTCTTGAGCACGCCGGCGATGCCTCTCATCCGCGCCTTACCTACAATAAGGTGAACAACAACTACCAGCTTTCGGACTGGTGGCTCACCGACGGGAGTTTCTTCAAGCTTCAGGCGGCGGAGTTCGGCTACGAGCTTCCGGTGAAGCGGCTGAACATCACGCGGGGAATCCGCGGACTGAGGATTTATCTGCGCGGGAACAACCTTCTTACCCTTTCCGGAGTGAAGGACGTCGATCCGGAGGCGCTCAGTTCCGGTCTCACCGACTATCCTCTGATGAGGACCGTCGTGGGAGGAATAAACATCACGTTCTAAAAAAAGCGACAAGATGAAACAACAAATCCATATAATAATCGCCGGCGCCGCCGCTCTGGCACTGACGGCTTCCTGCGGCTTCCTTGACCCCTACCCGAGCGCAATCCGTTCGGAGGACTATGTTCTTGAGAACGCCGTGACCATGCAGGGGCTTGTCGATCAGTGCTATGAATATATGCCGAAGAGCTATGACAACAACGAGGGAGCCTATCTCGACTGCCTTACGGACAATGCCGTCATGACCTCGCGGACCGATGTTATAAGCCGCATGGCCATAGGAATTGCAAGCCCCGCCAGCGACCCTTTCCAGACCTACTGGGATAGGGACTACAAGGGCATCTACAACGTGAACCTGTTTCTGAAGGACGACAATGGCCGCAAAATCCGCTATATGCTCAACGAGCATTATGACGAGCTGCTCAGGAACAGGCTCTGGGGCGAGGCGCACGCGCTCCGGGCATGGTTCTACTATGACCTGCTGATGAAGTTCGGCGGGCGCGGCACTGACGGTAAGCTGCTGGGCGTTCCCCTGATTCTGGAGCCGGTCAATCTTCAGGAAATGACTCCTGAGGAACTTGCGGGCATGGAAATCAGCAGGGCGTCATACGACGAGTGCGTGGAGCAGATTCTGAAGGACTGCGACGAGGCAATCAGCTATCTCCCCAAGGCTCACAGGGATTTTCTCGTGACGAACGCCGATGACCTCCGGATTCTCGGCTCAAGGTGCTACGGCAG
Source organism: Bacteroidales bacterium UBA6408 (assembly GCA_002439805.1). Classification (GTDB taxonomy): domain Bacteria; phylum Bacteroidota; class Bacteroidia; order Bacteroidales; family UBA932; genus Cryptobacteroides. The sequence goes on along the minus strand of DJPQ01000020.1, from coordinate 30,128 downwards.
GCTCGACGGAATGACCATGACGGCTCTGAAGTCCCTTCTCTACCTGACATGGGCGAGTCCGCGCTTCAACCCGGGCAACGACCTGTCGCGCTGGGAGAAGGCTGCGGAATATGCCAAGGAAGCGATTGATTTCAAGAAGGATGTCGATGGTGGCGTGAGCGGGGGTTTCAGTGTCTCTCGTGCAGTTGACTGGTTCGATCCCAATGATCCGTCCATCATCTACGCCTCAAGATACATCAGTTCCAGCGAGGCGATGGAGAAGATGTTCTATCCGGCGGGATTTCAGGGCAAAGGGACCATGGGCGCGACTCAGGACCTGGTCGATGCCTTCGGAATGGCGGACGGCTACCCGCTCGGGCAGTCTCCGACGTATGAGTACGACCCGAAGAATCCCTACGCGAACCGTGATCCCCGGTTCTACAGCACAATTTTCTACAACGGACGGACGATAGAGACTGGAGCGGTCAGCCCGAAGAAGAAATACACTTTTGAGAATTGGTCGAACGGGGGCAAGGATGCGGCGCAGGCAAGCTCCGGGAACTCGCTCACCAATTATCACATCAAGAAGTTTGTCTATAGCGGGCTCAACTGGACGGAAAGTTCCGTGAACAGGATGCCGCGCAGCAAATATTTCATACGCTGGGCTCATGTCGTCCTCGCGTTCGCCGAGGCTGCCAACAGGGCGGTCGGCCCGACCGGGAAGATTGACGGGCTTTCGGCGAAGGAGGCCATTTCCTGGCTCAGGAGCCGGCCGACCTGCGATGGGGCGGAAGGCATAGTTTCCGACCCCTACCTTGAAGAGATTTCCCTCGCGGGCACTGAGGCCTTCGACAGGTTCCTCCGTAATGAACGGCGGATTGAGACCTGCTTCGAGGGAATGCGTTTCTTCGATCTGAGGCGCTGGTCCACCACGCTCGGCTCCCTGAACGTGGATGTCCACGGGGCGGAGATTCTCAGAATAGGGGAGGGCGATTACGAATATGACCTGAATCACGTCGTGGAGACGCGCTCCTTCCGTTCCGCATATCTTCCGATTCCATATAAGGAAATGCTGAATGTCAGCGGCCTGGTTCAGAACGAGGGCTGGGAAAGCTGGCAATAACATCTGAATGACAACATACAATGAAAAAGAGAACTTTACTGATTATCGGAGCGTCGCTGCTGTCGCTGACCTCCTGCTATGAGGATTACATATCGGACTCCAAGTCTCAGGGAGTGGGCTTCGCGAACAGGACTGACGTCAGGTCCGTCGTGGTGGGTGAGGGACTGGAGTTTTCCACGGCCGTAGCCCTCGCCGGCGTAATCTCCAACGGCGCGGACAGGACCATAGACTATTCCGTTGATGCGTCTTTAGCGAACGGGGAGACGCTGGCCGCGATGAAGATAAATTCGCTCACCTATATATCCTCTCTTGCAAAGCCGCTTACGGAACTCACCGCCCTTCCGTCGGAGGAATACACGCTTGTGAATGAGGGCGGACGGGAAGGCTGCACGGTCATCCGGAAAGGAACTCACTCCGGGAAAATTACCGTAAGGATTGACTCTGCCGCCTACTTCGCCGGTTCCGCAAGCCTGTCGCCACGCTTTGTCATCCCTCTGAAAATCACGGACGGCAACGGCCTCGGGGTGATTGAGGGGTATGAGACCACGGTCATAGGCGTGCGCTATGAGAATATGCTGTTCGGAAACTGGTGGCACGGCGGCAAGGCCGTTGTCAAGGACTGGACCGGCAAAGTGGTGGAGGAAATATCCTACAAGACAGAAATCCCGCAGTCAAACAACAAGGTCTGGACTCTGACGACGGTGGAGCCGCATTCTCTGACCGCAAATGCCGTTGCCGACGCACTCAACACCACCGCCGCGCAGATGAAGCTGACGCTGGAGGAGAACGGCGCGGTGACGATCTCTTCAGTGCCGGGTGCGGATTATGTCGTTGAACCGGACGGAGAGAGCAGCTACAACAAAGCCCGCCTTCTGCAGGACAGGAAGATTTATCTGAAATACAAGTTCGCTAAAGACGGGAACATCTGGCACGCCACGGACACGCTGACTTTCCGCAACAGGATACGCGACGGGGTGAACGAGTGGCAGGATGAGAATCAGGAGAAATACAACTAAAACAGAATTGAATTGATATGAAACTCAATATTATGACTGCTGTCGCCGCGACGGCGCTGCTCCTGTGGCAGTGCGGCCCTCAGGCGGAGCCCCTTCATCATACGGAGCCGCAGGTCAGATTCCAGACCGAGGCCGAGTCTCTGACCGCTTCGGTCGGCGAGCCGATTTCTCTGAAGGCCGAGCCTGTGAGCGGCGACAGGCTCACGATAGGGTGGTATGTTGACGGCGTGCTCGAATCCTCGTCCGATGAGTTAACGTTCACCTTCACGGAGCCGGGCGAGCATGAGGTGACATACAGGGCGTCAAACGGAGCCGGGGCGGTGGAAAAGAAATATGCCGTCACGGTGAGCGACATCCTCGAAATGCATCTTTCCGTCGGCGATTCCTCGGAAGTGACCAGAGTGGAGGAGAGCACGATGAAATTCTACGCCATAGTTGACAGGGGCTCGGATGTGGAGCATTCATGGTCGGTTGATGGCGTCAAGGCGTGCGACAAGGCTTTTTTCGGAACATATTTCATCAAGGGCACAGCTGACCGCACGGTTCTGTACGAAGGCCGCAACTCAGCAGGCTCGTTCAGCAAGTCTTTCGTGGTCAAGGTCTCCGAGCGTCCGCTTGCCATACGGTTTTCCATCACCTCACCGACTCTCGCCTACACCAAGGGTGATGTCCTGAAGATTTCCGCCGAAATAATCTATGGAGGGACCGGCGCGGTCCACAAATGGATCCTCGGCTCGAAGGAGGTGTCCGACAAGGCTGAACTCTCGTATGTCCTGACTGAGCCGGGAACATTCGATCTCAGGTACGAGTGCGTCAACGGCAAGGGCGAGAAAGTTGAGCAGTCTTGGACTGTCAATGTATCCGACCGTCCGGAGGTTGTGTTCGCTGACTTTGAGGGCGGCCTGAAGGTTATGTTCAAGGAGGGCGGCGGAGGCTCCGTGCTTTCCATTGTGGATAATCCTAACCCATCGGACCTCAACCCGAGCTCAAAGGTTCTCAAGGCCGAGGCCCCGCTGTCGAAGAGCACGTCCGGATATTTCACGATTCTGCGTGCCGAGATAGAAAAGATGGGCATCAACCTGTCCGAATACAAGGGCATCAGGGTCAAGTTCCTGTGGCTGGGAAGGACTCAACTATGGCCGAGGATGGACATAGGGACGAAGAACCTGCCTAAGGGCGAGATTCTCTTCAACGGCGACTGGGAGACGCTGGAGTACGACATAGACTTCAGCACCCTCAAGAAGGATCCGCAGCCGCGCCCGTTCCTCACAAAGGACGGCAAGAACATCAACACCACCGTGATGGGCACCCGTGTGATGTATTTCGACGATTTCACACTCTATAAGAAGTAAACGACTTATTATAACCCGTAAATATTTGATATGAAGAATCATAATCCCTTCATCGGCGCAGTCTCGGCTGCCGCGCTTGTGGCCTCAGTCTCCGCACTGCTCGTCTCGTCGGAGCCGGCCCGCGCATCGGAGCCCTCTGTGGGCGTCGCACCCCAGATAGTAAATGTTCAGTCACGTTCCACATATTCTCTGGACGGGCTCTGGAAGACGATAGTTGACCCTTACGAAAATGGCTATTACGACTATCGCAGAATGCCGTTGAAAGACGAGAGTTCCTATTTCGCCGACAAGGACTTCAACGCGGACAGGACGAAACTGTACGAGTACAATTTCAACACAGACCGCACCCTGCTCGTTCCCGGGGACTGGAATACCCAGCGCGACGAACTCTACTATTACGAGGGAACTGTCTGGTACAGAAACCGTTTCCGGTATTCTCCGAAAGAGGGCAGGAGAACGTTTCTCTATTTCGGCGCGGCCAACTACGAGGCAATCGTGGGACTGAACGGCAAGAAACTCGGCCGTCATGTCGGAGGCTTCACCCCGTTCAATTTCGAGGTCACGGGCAAACTGCTTGACGGGGAGAACTCTCTTGTGGTCAAGGTGGATAACAAGAGGTTGCCCGAGGGCGTGCCTACCATCAATTCCGACTGGTGGAACTATGGTGGGCTGACGCGCAGCGTGATGATTGTCGAGACTCCGATGACATTCATCCGTGACTATAGCCTCGGCCTGTCCGGCGGCTCCTTCAAAGAAGCCTCCGGCTGGGTTCAGCTGGACGGGGAGAAGGTCGAGCAGGATGTCGTGATAGAGATTCCGGAACTCAAGGTGAGCAGGAAGGTTCGCACCGACTCGAACGGCTATGCCTCCTTCTCCTTCAAGTTCGCGCCGGAGCTGTGGTCTCCGGAAAATCCCAAGCTGTATGACGTCACCTTCAGGGCGGAGACCGACTCTGTCAGGGACAGAATCGGGTTCAGAACCATATCCACACGCGGCACAGACATACTTCTGAACGGCAAGAAGGTCTTCTGCCGGGGCGTGTCCATACACGAGGAGGCTCCGTACGGAAAGAGCGGCAGGGCATATTCGGAAGAGCAGGCCCGCATACTTCTGGGCTGGGCAAAGGAGATGGGCTGCAACTTCGTGCGGCTTGCCCATTATCCGCACAACGAGGCCATGGTCCGCGCTGCCGAGGAGATGGGGCTTATGGTGTGGTCGGAGATTCCGGTCTATTGGACAATCCAGTGGGAGAATCCTGAGACATACGCCAATGCCGAGGCACAGCTTGTCGATATGATTACCCGCGACAAGAACCGCGCCTGTGTGGTGATATGGTCCGTAGCCAACGAGACTCCTCACGGGGATGCGCGCCTGAAGTTCCTCGGTTCTCTGATTGCAAAGGCACGCGAGATGGATTCGACGAGGCTTGTGAGCGCCGCCATGGAGAAATCATACTTGGCGAAAGACCTGCTGACAGTCAAGGACGACCTTGCCTCTCTGGTGGACCTGATAAGTTTCAATCAGTATGTCGGTTGGTATGACGGCACGTCGGAGAAATGTGACCGCGTGAACTGGACGTTTGACATAAAGAAGCCGGTGTTCATCTCCGAGTTCGGAGGCGGCGCGGTATATGGCCGTCACGGTGATGTGCACGAGCGGTTTACTGAAGAGTATATGGAGGATATGTACCGCCGCAGCGTGAATATGCTGGACCGCATGCCGGGTCTTGCCGGCACCACGCCTTGGGTTCTCAAGGACTTCCGCTCCCCGCGCCGGCAAATGGTCGATATTCAGGACGACTTCAACCGCAAGGGGCTCGTGTCCGACCAGGGCGGGAAGAAGAAGGCGTTCTATGTTATGCAGGAGTGGTATGGCCACAAAGCCGCGGAATAATGTCGTCCGGCCTCCCGGCTCATCGTTTTTCAGGCAGATGGATGTAATGGGTTTCTGCAATTTTTGAAAATATCTCCGTGTACGTGCACGGAGATATTGTTTTATTTATTACTTTTGCAGGTCGTAGTGTCTCGTGTTATTGACGGACATACCCGCCGTTTCGGCAAATTGTTGATTCTATATAAATTATAATGATATGGCAAAATACAATAAGATTCAGGTAATCTCGGCCGCGGTTTCGACAGGGCTGGTGCCTGTGTTCTACAATCCGTGCGCGGAGACTTCAAAGAAGGTTCTCAAGGCGTGCTATGACGGAGGCATCCGCGTGTTCGAGTTCACGAACAGGGGCGACTTCGCCCACGAGGTGTTCTCTGAACTGGTGAAATACGCAAATGCGGAGCTTCCGGGAATGATTCTCGGAGCCGGTTCCGTTATTGACGCCCCGACGGCGGCGCTCTACATTCAGGAAGGCGCAAACTTTATCGTGGGACCGCTCTTCAACCCGGCAGTCGCACCGGTCTGCAACCGCCGCTGCGTCCCTTACATCCCCGGATGCGGTTCGGCGACCGAAATCGGAATGGCTCAGGAGGCGGGCTGCGACATCTGCAAGGCCTTCCCCGGTGATGTTCTCGGCCCTGCTTTCGTGAAGGGCGTGAAGGCTCCTATGCCGTGGACTCAGATTCTCGTGACAGGCGGCGTGAAGCCCGAGGCGGAGAACCTCAAGGCGTGGTTCAAGGCCGGAGCGTCCTGCGTGGGCATGGGCAGCAACCTCTTCCCTAAGGATGTCATCAAGGCAGGCGACTGGGCCGCCGTGACCGAGCTTTGCCGCGACTCTCTGAAAATCATCGCTGACGTTCGTCAGTAGTAATCGTGGCACGGGACAAGAAGCGCCATGTGCCACGTCTTTTTTACAAACATAGAGACATGAAAAAGATGACGCAGGTCGTTTTTTAAGGTTTCATAACACAGAACATAATGGCCAACAAGGACAAAATGACCAACTTCCGGTGGATAATCTGCGCGATGCTCTTTCTCGCGACCACCGTCAACTACCTCGACCGTCAGGTGCTCTCCCTCACATGGGACGAGTTCATAAAGCCGGAGTTCCATTGGGATGAATCCCACTACGGGACGATAACGTCCATATTTTCAATTGTATATGCCCTGTGTATGCTCTTCGCCGGACGATTCATCGACTGGATGGGCACGAAGAAGGGCTACCTCTGGGCAATAGGCGTGTGGTCCGCCGGCGCGTGCCTCCATGCCCTCTGCGGCGTGGTCACGGAGAGCGTCGTGGGGCTGCACAGCGCGGCGGAACTCGTGCAGGCTACGGGAGACGCGGCGGTGCTGATTTCGACCGTGAGCATGTACTGCTTCCTTGTGGCCCGCAGCGTGCTCGCGCTCGGTGAGGCCGGCAATTTCCCTGCGGCAATCAAGACCACGGCGGAGTATTTCCCTAAGAAGGACAGGGCGTTCGCTACTTCAATCTTCAATGCCGGCGCGTCCATCGGCGCCCTCATAGCCCCGCTGACGATTCCTCTGCTCGCGAAGGCCTGCGGCTGGGAGATGGCCTTCATCATCATCGGAGTCCTGGGCTTCATCTGGATGGGGATATGGGTCTTCGTCTATGAAAAGCCGGAGAAGTCGAAGTTCGTGAATGCCGCCGAGCTTGGGTACATCGAGCAGGACAAGTTCATTGAAACAGAACCTGTGGCTGTGGTCGATACCGTCGTGGAGGCGACCTCGGGAGACGTCGTCACCGAGAAAATCGAATCCGTCGTGGAAATGGAAAAGCCGGTGCAGCAGGATTCCGCGAAGAAAATCTCCATCTGGCAGGCGCTGAAGTACCGTCAGACCTGGGCGGTCATCTCCGGACGCTTCATGGCCGACGGCGTGTGGTGGTTCTTCCTCTTCTGGACCCCGTCCTACCTCAACACTCAGTTCGGCATCAAGACCACCGAACCTCTCGGCATGGCTCTGATTTTCACCCTTTACGCCATCACGATGCTCTCCATCGTCGGCGGCAAGCTCCCGACCATCTTCATTAACAAGGCGATGAGCAGGGGCGGTCAGTTCGACCCTTACGCGGCGCGCATGAAGGCCATGCTGATTTTCGCGATATTCCCGATATGCGTCCTCCTCGCGCAGCCCCTCGGCACCATATCCCCGTGGTTCCCGACAATCCTCATCGGCATCGGCTGCGCCGCGCACCAGTCCTGGTCCGCGAATGTCTATACGACTGTCAGCGACATGTTTCCTAAATCCGCAGTCGCCACAGTCACCGGCATCGGCGGCATGGCGGGCGGCATAAGTTCCATGATTATGCAGAAGTCCGCCGGCGAACTCTTCGTCTGGTCGGACAAGGTCGGCCTCCAGTTCCTCGGCTTCGAGGGCAAGAGCGCCGGCTACTTCATAGTCTTTTGCGTCTGCGCCTTCGCCTACCTCATCGGCTGGTTCCTCATGAAGGCCTTCGTCCCTCGCTACAAGGTCGTTGAGGTCGAGTAGCCCGTCGAAATATTCTGTCGACAGAACAAAAATGCCGTAATTCTGTTCTGAGTACAGAATAACCCCGCTAATAGAACCGGCAGTTGTAGCGGGAGAGGAGGTCGATGGAGCTGAAGTTGTCGGGGTGGTCGGGGCGTTTGCCGAGGACGAGGAAATCGGTGAGGACGGTGACGGCCTCCTGGGCGTCGCGGTCGGAGTGCTGGGCGATGAGATACTTCACATAGCCGTCCTTCAGGGCGGTCATGTTCCTTTCGAGAATGTCGTAGCCGATGACGTTCCATCCCTTGAGACCCCGTTCGCGCAGATAGTCGGCGACGAGGTAGATGCGGGAGTTGAGGGTCACGACGTTCGGGCATCCGGTGACTTCGGCGAACGCGTCGTCCATCGCCTTGTGGGCCTCGTCGGGATTGTTCGGGTTTATGACGACGTTCCGAACCTCCGTCTCCGGGAAGTGCGCGGTGAGATAGTCCATGAATCCCCGGCGGCGTTCCTGAGACGGGTCGGAGAGTCCCTTGACGTCACGCTCGATTCTCACGAGGTGGACGGCGCCCCGGCTCTCTTCCGCTGAGCCCGACATGAGCATGTCCGCACAGAACGCCCCGCTGTCATAAATCGGCTGTCCGAAATAGGCGAGGTGCCCATAGACCCCGCTCACGCTCGTGTTCAATATGACATAAGGTATGTCGGCGGCCTCCATCTCCACGGCCACGGTGCGCGTGGCGTCGAGGAACATCGGGGCTATTATCGCTCCGGAATATCCCTCCTCCATGACCCTGCGGCACTCGGCGATGAACGAATCGACGTCGTACTGGTCATACAGGCACTCCACGGCATTCACGGAAAAGCGTCCGGCATATTCCCTCGCCTTCTCGACGCCTATGTGCGCGAGTTCCCAGAATTCCCCCTCCTTATATTTCGGAAGCAGGACGGCAATCCTGTGCGACTTGTTCTTCGCCAGCATCGACGCATAGACATTCGGCTGGTAACCGAGTTCCTCAATGACCCTTAGCACCTTCTCCCTCGTCTTTTTCGACACCTCGCCCCTCTCGTGCAGCACTCGATCGACAGTCCCGTTCGTGACTCCCGCAGCCTTCGCCACGTCGCTGATTGTAACTATGGAGTTTTTCATATTTCTATATTTTCTGCATTTTCTTGTAAGTTCCGCAAGAACTTATGCAAATGTAACAAATTATCGCGGTGTTTCGGCAATTCTTGGAAAAGTGTATGAAATATGCCGAAAATACCTCGGAAAATGCATGAAATGTTTCCGTGTTCGTGCACGGAAAATCGAAAAACATTGTTAAATTTGCGGACGATATTTCCCTTGCAGGTGATATTTTGCCGGATTGGAGAATGTTTTACCATATAATATAAACAGGATACATTATGATTCGAATGACCGAAAGCTGGAGATGGTACGGGCCGAACGACCCCGTGAGTCTGAGTTATATCAAGCAGGCCGGGGTGACCGACATTGTCCACGCCCTGCATCACATCCCTAACGGAGAAGTCTGGACCGTCGGGGAAATCAGAAAGAGACAGGAACTCATCGCCGGGGCGGGGCTGAAATGGAGCGTCGTCGAGAGCGTGCCCGTGCATGAGCACATCAAGACACGCGAGGGGGAATATCTTAAATATATAGAGAATTACAAGCAGAGCATACGCAACCTCGCGGAGTGCGGAATCCATGTGATTACCTACAATTTCATGCCGGTAATCGACTGGACGAGGACCGACCTCAGTTTCCCTATGCCCGACGGCTCTCGTGCGCTGAGGTTCGAGAAGGCTGCGTTCATGGCGTTCGACCTTTTCATTCTCGGGCGCAAGGCCGCGTTCGACGAGTGGTCGCCGGAGGAGATTGCGGTGGCAAAGGCCCGTTACGAGAAGATGGACGAGGCTGAGATTCAGCTGATTACGAGAAATATGATTGCCGGGCTGCCGGGAAGCGAGGAGAGTTTCACGCTGGAGCAGTTCCGTCAGGCGCTTTCCCGCTACGACGGGGTGACTGAGGAGCAGCTGCGCGAGAACCTCATATTCTTCCTGCAGCAGGTCTGCCCGGTCGCTGACGAGTGCGGTTCCGTGATGGTGATTCATCCGGACGACCCGCCTTATTCTTTGCTCGGGCTGCCGCGCATTCTTTCCACGGCCGAGGACTTCAGGAAACTGATTGCGGCCGTGCCGAATCAGTCGAACGGACTCTGCCTCTGCACCGGCTCGTTCGGGGTACGGGCGGACAACGACTGCGTGGCGATGATGCGCGAGTTCGGCGACAGGGTCGGTTTCGTGCACCTGCGCACGACCAAGCGCGACGCCGAGGGCAACTTCTACGAGGCGAACCTGCTCGAGGGGGATGTTGATATGTACGGGATGATGAAGGCGCTGCTTGAGGTCGAGCAGAGGCGCGGGGTGAGCCTGCCGGTGCGTCCGGACCACGGTCATCAGATGTGCGACGACCTCGGCCGCAGGTCAAATCCCGGATATTCCTGCTACGGGCGTATGCGCAGCCTGGCTGAACTTCGTGGGCTACAGGAGGGCATCATCCGAAGTTAAAGGCTGAGGCGGCTTGCTGCGTTACGCTTCGTCGTCAAAATCCTCACAACCATCAGGTTGCTGCGGTTTTAACTCCTCGCAAGCCTTGCAATCCATCCTTAATGTAGAAAAATTGAGCAATGCAGAAA
>DJPQ01000020.1:3366-19530 GCA_002439805.1 Bacteroidales bacterium UBA6408 | reverse complement strand
AAAATTGAGCAATGCAGAAAAATGAGGATGCAGAAAAATGAGGATGCAGAAAAATGAGGATGCAGAAAAATAAAAATTGAATGATATGACACAGAATCTTTTTGACATCAGGTGCAAGGTCGTGGTGATGACCGGGGCCTGCGGCGTGCTCGGAAGCACAATCGTTAAATATTTCGCGGCCCAGGGCTGCAAGGTGGTGCTGCTTGACCTCGAGAGAGCGGCGGCAATTGGGGAGAACCTCGTCGAGGAAATCCGCAAGGACGGCGGCGAGGCCGTGTTCTTCCCGACAAACGTGCTCGACAAGGCGACGCTTGAGCACAACTATGAGCAGATAGTCGAGAAATACGGAAGGATTGACGTCCTTCTGAATGCCGCGGGAGGCAACATGGCCTCTGCGACAGTGCCGCCCGACAAGACCATCTTCGACCTTGACGTGGACGCCGTGAAGAAAGTCACCGAACTGAACCTCTTCGGAACAATAATCCCGACGATGGTCTTCGCAAAGTCGATGGCCGAGGCCGGCAAGGGCTCAATCATAAACTTCGCCTCCGAGTCGGCTCTCCGCCCGCTCACCCGCGTCGCCGGCTACGGCGTTGCAAAGGCTGCGGTTGCGAACTGGACTAAATACCTCTGCGCCGAACTGGCGATGAAATTCGGCGAGGGACTGCGTGTCAACGCGATTGCTCCGGGCTTCCTGCTCACCAATCAGAACCGCGCTCTCCTCACCAACGAGGACGGCTCCCTCACCCAGCGTTCGCACACCATTCTCGCTCATACGCCTATAGGACGATTCCTTGAGCCGGACGAGCTTGTGGGCACGCTCCACTACCTCGCTTCCGACGCATCAAAGGCGGTTACGGGAACCGTATGCGTCGTCGACGGCGGATTTGACGCATTCTCGATTTAAGGTTTCTTATACACATACATTTATGACATTGAAATCACTTGTGGCACAGTCAGTTGCCGCCATGGCCCTTTGGGTCTCCGTTTCTGTGGAAGCCGGCGCCGTTTCCATAATCCCGGAACCTCAGAAAATCACTCAGACGCAGTCCTTGCTGCCGATTTCCGCAGACGAAATCAAAATTCACGCTTCTTCCGACGAACTCAAACGGCTCGCCCTCATCTGGGCGGAGTCCATAGAGAAGCCTTACGAGCCCGGAGACTACTGGACCGAGGCGGACTTTCACCGCATCGTTTCCGATGTAGTCCTTCCGAAGGCCATTCTCGAAAAATCCGCGAAGAAGGCGGACGTGAAGCTCTCTGCTGACAAGTCGCTTGCCGAGGAACAGTACAGGCTGACCATTGACCCGAAGAACAGAATCTCCATCGTCGGAGGCTCCGCAAAGGGCGTATGGTGGGGACTCCAGACCCTTTCCCAGATTCTCATAGAGAGCGCTCCCGATGCCGAAGACGGGCAGCTGAAACTCGCCGGACTCGAGATCGAGGACTGGCCGGAGTTCGCCTACCGGGGCGCGATGCTGGACTGCTGCCGTCATTTCTTTCCCGTAGAGGATGTCAAGAAGTTCATTGACATGATGGCATATCACAAGCTCAACACTTTCCACTGGCATCTCACGGACGATCAGGGGTGGAGGATTGAGATTAAGAAATATCCCCTTCTCGCCGAAATCGGCGGCTCTCGCGAAGACACGCTTATCAGCCATCTGCGGGACAAGGATAAAAAGTATGACGGACATCCCTACAAGGGCTTCTACACTCAGGAGCAGGCCCGTGAGATTGTCGCCTACGCCGCCGCAAGGCAGATTACGGTGATTCCGGAAATCGAGATGCCGGGCCACGCGGAGGCTGCCCTCGCCGCCTACCCCTATCTCGGCTGCACGCAGAAGGACTATCAGCCTCTCATATACTGGGGCATCAACAACGAGGTGTTCTGTATGGGACGCGAGACGACATTCACTTTCCTTGAGGACGTGCTTGACGAAATATGCGAAATCTTCCCCGACGGGTACATCCATGTCGGAGGCGACGAGTGCCCTCGTGACCGCTGGAAGGAATGCCCGGACTGTCAGAGGCGCATGGCGGAGGAGGGCTTCTCCGAAGCGGGACAGCTTCAGGGCTATATGCTCCACCGCATAGAAAAACATCTCAATGCCAAGGGACGTCATGTCATCGGCTGGGACGAAATTCTTGAGTCAGGGGTGACCCCGTCGGCCACCGTGATGTCATGGAGAGGAACTGCCGGCGGCGTTAAGGCTGCCAAGATGGGAAATAAGGTCGTCATGGTTCCGAGCAAGTACTTCTACCTCGACTACTACCAGACCGCCGACCCGGCCGCAAACCGCGAACCGCTCGGCATCGGAGGCTATGTCTCTCTCGAAAAATGCTGGAGCTTCGACCCGTACGACCAGCTGAACGAGAATGAGAAGAAGTGCATCTACGGCGTTCAGGCCAACACCTGGACCGAATATATGAGGGGAATCGAGCGCGTCCAGTTTATGGATCTTCCGCGTTTCTGCGGTCTTGCCGCCGTCAGCTGGAACAAGGATGCACAGACCTATCCGGAGTTCCTTGCCAAGGTGAAGTCCTCGATGGTCCCGCTCTATCAGTACTACGGGCTCATCTACGCCCCTTACGCTTTTGGGGAGTGATGTGCCTCAACTCGTGAAACACATTGCCGGTCAGCGTCTTTTCATTGGCGCTGACCGTTTTCTTTGTATTCAGCTGATGTCTTTGAGAAATCCTTGTTCGGGCTGAGCGGCGGGCTGCATCATCATCTAGAACCGGAGGCCGACGGAGAGGAGGCAGCCGGAACGCCACCAGCGGCCTGGGGCGCTGTCTATTTCGAGGCCGCTCTCGCCCTTGCTGCGGCGGTCGCGTTCGGAAGACTTGAAGAAAGTCGAGGCATTCAGACTGAGTGCCCTTTCATGCTTGAGATTCCATATGTAGCCGGCCTCAAGGCGGATGTAATGCCAGTTGGAAGGAAGGGCGAAGTCGTGGTCAATCAGATCGACTGCGATGTGAGTGTCGTCCGTCTCGCGGGGAGTGTAGTCGAGGTGGCTGCCGAGACCGCGCGAGATTCTTGCCAGACATCCGAGGTCGAGAACGCCTCCGCGTGTGCGGATTATCTTCTGCATTCCGAGCGCGAGCCTCATGTTTCTTATCAGTTCCCGCGCTCCGGCAGCGCTGTAGTTCTGCTCGCATCTGTTCCATTCCGCCGCTGCGGAGAACACCCAACTTTTACGCAGCGCATTCCTGTCGTTGAGGAAAAAGCGGACATCGCCGCTGACATGGTCCTCACGGTTAGTGTATCGCCCCGGGAGCTCGGAGTCCGTCACCCAGCCGTTTACCCGGGGCGACGAGTCGAAATGCTGCACGAACTCGCGTCCCGAGTGGCGCAGACCGCTGTATTCAATCTTCATTTCCGTGCCCCGGCGCGCCGAGCCTTCCCTCGGGGCGTCAAGGGAGAGTCCTGCCCGAAAGTCGTGCGTGTAGTAGTTGCCCCGGTCATGGGGCTTGTTGTAGTCTATGTCAAAGACCTTCTCAAGGCCGTTGCGGTAATCCCCATAGAGACTTATGACCCCGAAACTGTTTGTGTTCCGTATGTTGAGGCTGCCCCCGAGAGTCGTCCCCTCATATTTCCGCTCCCTCTCCGTGCTGCTGAACACCTCGTAGGTATATTGCCCCAGTCCCTTCAGCAGATAGAGCTTCTGCGGCTGCGAGGAGTCGTAGAGAATGAGGTTCGATGTCTCGCGGTAGAGCCCGTAGATGAATCCTGCCGAGGCTGAAAGGCGATTCAGGAAACTGAATGAGAGTGAAGGCTTTATCTCAATGCGGCACATACCCGCCTGCGGACGCGGGTCAATCTTTTTCGCGCCCCTCCCGACGTCGAGGTCCATCGCGAGCCCCGCGTTCAGCAGGCCTTTTACAATCGGCGTGGAGATGTCCGCCCACATCGCGTAGGACTGCTTCTTCCAGTTTCCTCCGGTGCTGTCGGCTATGACATACGGCATGGCCCGAAGCGGGTTGAATGTCGAGGCGAAGCGCACGTCGTTCTCGAAGGACTGCCTGAAGCGGAAGTCTCCCTTGAGATAGAATCTCCCCACCTGCCTCTCACCGTCGGCGTTGAAGAATATCCCGGTCTTTGTCGCCGCATCCTGCGCCCTGTGGAAGGTTCCCGTCTCGAAGTCGGCCCCGAGCACGGCCTGTCCGTAACCCTCCGTCGGTTTGGCGCATTCCATGTCGGCCGCGTTCAGCTGCCTTTCCTGCGCGGAGACGGAGCGGGGAACGCCTGCGGCCAATGCAGCCATGAGAAGGACTGTCGCGATAAAGCCCTGTGCTCCACGGGAAAAAACATTCCGGCAGTATATACACGAAGTCTTATATTTCCTCATATCCTTCATTCCGACAATGGTTTTTCGTTGATTTCAAAGTCTGCGGTCGAGTTGTTCGTGTCCTGAAGACGCACGCGCCCGTCGGTCGAAGACAGAACCTTCCTGCGCACGCTCAGCCCGGCATAGGTTCTTGCCACGGTGGCGAATCCCGCATCAAGCACGGGAGAGAACCGCTTCGTTCCCGTCGCCGTCTCGTTCTGAATGAGGTCAACGGCATCGACCACATGGTCGTACGGCACTTTCAGGCAGTTCCAGTACTCCTCGTCCTCAAACGGATCCTGAAAGGTTTCCGGGAGCGTGACTCTCTCAAAAGATGCAAATTCCTCCGGAGTTGCCTTGAGCAGCACCATTCCCTGCCCGAACACGCTCGGCCGCCACAGGTAGCCGTAGTCCGGCCAGAACGACATCTCCATGTTAGCCGCGTCGAAATCCGGATACTTGTTCTCAGGGTCGTTCACATAGGCCTCGAAATCGGCTCCGGACAAATCTACGGGCGAGTTCAGATTGTAGGCCGCGTCCTTGTTGTGCGGGGCCGCCATGGTCGCAATCACCGCCGTCTGCCCCGGCTGCATCACGAACGGCTTTCCTCCGGAGACAATCTTCCAGACGCTTTTCAGATAGGCGTGGGTGTAGTTCCCGGCTTCCTCTCCCGGCCACAGCGGCCCGGCTTCCCCAAGTCCTCCGTAAAACTCGTTCATCCCTATGTAGAGGTTTCCGATGTCCTGCGGCTTGGATGAATTGTTGTAAATCGAGAAGAAGGTGTCGTTGCGGTAGCTTCCGTTGTTTGGAGTGGTGGAGCCCGAATAGTAGAGTTCCTTGAAAATCACGGGGCTCGCGGACGCGGCGATGAGCCTTGTCTCCGGCAGCTGCGGCGCGGCCTCCAGATGCAGTCCAAGACCGCTGATGAACCCCGAGAGGTAGAGCGGCTCCCCGTCCGTGTCCGTTCCGACCGACGCGGCCTCCTCCGCCGTGAGGCTCCCGGAAACCGTCACCGTGTATTGCCCCGGCATGATTCCGCTCACCGCCACGACCCCGTCCGCCCCGCTTTCGAGGCTGTAGCTGAACTGCTCGGTCGTGTTGGTCATCAGCACCGACAGGGGAGTCGAGAACGGCCTTCCGTTCCCGAACTCTCCATAGCTGAACCGCATCTCGAAATCGCTGACGAACTGGCTCGAAGGCACCTCGTCGCGGAAGCATCCCCCAAGCAGAAGTGCCGACATCACGGCCGCCGCAAGGGCACAGCCATGCAGCATCGCCCTCGCCTGATTCCAAATTCCTATGTTGCCAAAGCCTTTCATTTCAATTCCCAAATGTTTAACTTCTTTTCAGTGCCCCTTCTTTTCAGTGCCCCTTCTTTCAGAAACTCTTTTTCCCGTGACTCTCCTGGCCCGTGACACCCCTTCCCTCGGCTTCGCCCGTCAGAACTTGAACCACGCCTCAATCCCGAAGAACTGCGACGGATTGCGCGAACTCGACCATGTGCCCGGATTCCTCTTGCTCTCCTCCAGCGGGTTAGTGCGGAAGACATTGTTGAGGAAGAATGTGAAGCCGAGATATTCCCCGATTTCCTTCGTCACTCTTAAATTGCAGAGCCACAGCGGC
Organism: Bacteroidales bacterium UBA6408; assembly: GCA_002439805.1. Lineage (GTDB taxonomy): Bacteria > Bacteroidota > Bacteroidia > Bacteroidales > UBA932 > Cryptobacteroides. Next base: position 13,576 of record DJPQ01000020.1, on the reverse strand, counting down.
TTGTGCGTTTCCTTGATGAGCCTGTTGTCCAAAATCTGCTTCTGGATGTCCTCGCTTATCGGGTCTCCCTCCGCGAGCGCCGTATATTTGAGGTTCGACGCGCTGATGTACCCTATCGGGCGGATGTTCTCCGTTCCGAGATATTCGTGGGTGTCGCTCCAAATCGTCTGCACGGCCATCGATACTACGAATCCGATTTTCGGGATATTGTGTATCACCCTCAGGTTCGTCGAGAACCGTGAATAGCGGCTACCGTCGCCTGCGGCATATACTCCGATGTCCTTGTAGCCCGTCTTCGGATCCGGATTCTTCTGGAAATATGATTCCGTCGAGGAATATGAATCCGAGACCATATATGCCCCCGTCAGGACGAACGACGTGCGGATGGGCTTAATCTGTCCGAAATCGAGGTCGAACTCCACGCCCCTCGAGTCATTCACATTGCTGTTCAGCGGCTTGTAATAGCTCACCACGACATTTGTCGCGTCGCTGTATTTCAGCAGGGGATATGTCCCCTCGCGTTCGATGCCCTCGTATTTCTTGAGTTCAAAGAGATGGAAGCAGCTGTGGTCCATGCCGAACGAGTAGCCGTTGCGCAGCAGTTCGCGGTAGGCCGTGACGCTCATCCTCATGCCCGCCCACTCGAAGTCAAGCCCGATTTCCGACTTTCTGTTCTTCGCCATCTTCAGACGGCTGTTGGCGGTGTCATAGACCTTTGTCGTAAGGACGCTGAGTTCCTGTTCCTCGCTTACTCCGGTCATGCCTATGTTGCTGTAGTTCACGAAATCGAAATAGGCCTTGTCCGGGTAGAGATAGACAAGCGGCGGCGCCTTGGCCGTGATGCCCCAGCCCCCGCGCAGCTTCAGCATCTTGGGAACGAGCTCGAAAGATGCGTTGATTCGCGGAGAGAGGGCATTCATCATCTCGCTGCGCCCGGGCTGCACGAGATCGAATCGCAGTCCCAGCTGCACTTTCAACTCCCTGTTCCACAGCGTCCTGGAAATGTTGTCCTCGGCGTAGATGGAGAACTGGTTGAGAGCCGGAATGTCGGTGTAGGGACGCATCCTCAGCCCGCTTGACGGCGGCATGAGCGGGTCGAACACCTTGCCCCGGCCGAAGTTCACGTCCGTTTTCCACTCTGCTCCGCCGATGATGCGGTTGCCTATGCCCCAGAACTCCGTGAACATATTGGCCACGGCCTTGGCAAAGACATTGAGCGGCTTCCCGTAGGTGGTCATCTGCGTGAGGAATTCGTAGGGGAGTATGTTGGTCGAGGCGGAGTGCCCCGGCGTGTCCGTGTTGGTCAGCTTGTTGCCGAGGTTGTCATAGACCGGCCCGCTGACATTTGCAGCCACTGTGCCGTCGGTCATCGCGGAGGTCACCATATAGCCGAAATTCCCCTTGATTTCCTGGGTGTAGCCCTTCTGCTCGGCATAGCTGGCCGACAGGTTGAACTTCACGCTCTTGAGAAAGGAGAGGTCGGTCTGCCAGTTGATGTTGGTGTTGAACTTGAAGCCCATGTTCTCCGCCGAGCGCTTCCTCTGGTACTTGGTGTCCGTCGGGTCGAGTTTCTGCGCGTCGATGTCGGAATAGAATCCGAGTCCGGTCGTGGTGCGGAGCTTTTCGGCGAATGTCTTGGAATAGAGGAGATTCGCGGTGATGCGGCGGTACTGCTGGTAGGGTCTGCGTTCGTCGGCGAGGGCCGATGCGTAGTCGAAGTCCGCGCTGAGCGCACCGCCGTTTTTCCCGAGGGCGAATCCCTTGCTGACAGACGCCTGGGTGAGCGTCGGGTTTATCTTCGTCCTTATGCGGAAGGGATATTCCCCGGCCTTCGGGTTCACGATTATGACTCCGGAGGTGAGGTCTCCGTATTCAACGGACGGGATGCCCCGGATGACATCGACGGACTCGACGTTATCGACTGAAATCTGTCTGAGGTCCACCCCGGAGCCGGCCGTCGATGAGTAGCCGGAGGTGAGCGTTCCGCTCGTGGCTGTGTTGCCCACCTGGAGGTTTGCGTTGTTGGAGACCGGCGCCCCGTTCACGATGATTGAGGTTCCGAGGCTGTTCATGGCGTCGGTTCCCACCTGCCTGATCGTGGCCTTGCTTGCCGAGGTGAGGGACGGATTCGAGGCAAGCTGTCCCGGAAGGAGTTCCATTATGTCGCCCAGAGACGTGGCCTGAAGGTGGTCTATGGCCGTGCGCGAGATGCTCGACGCCGTGGATGCCCCGACGGCTCCGGAACGGGCGGTCACCACCACGTCGTCAAGCCTGAACGAGGACTCTGTCATCACGACCGGCACGGGGGACATCCCCGCGCTCACCCTGACCTCGGCCTCGTAGTCCAGCATCCCGATCATCTGCGCCGAGAGTTTCCGTTTCCCCTCGGGCACCCCTTTCAGCACAGCCTCGCCGTCAGTCTCGCTCGCGGCATAGATTCCGCAGTCCGGGAATCCCACCACTACTCCTGCCAGCGGCTCGCCGCTCTCCTTTGAACTTACGAGCACCCTAACATCGACTTTACTCGGAGCAGCGGCCGCAAGGCGGCACGCCGTTCCGAGTAAAATCATAAAGGATATTACCTTCTTCAGATGTTTCATGTCATCCGTTCATTCCGGATTGGTTCCGGTCTTTTGGACGAATCTCCTTCTCTGCCATAAAGATTCCTCGGCTTCGCTCGGAATGACAGCGGGACTCGTGACTGTAACGTTGGCTCGTAATTGCTGCAAGGACAATTATTTATTCTATGGGAGCGACAGTTGACTTCACGCAGCGGACAGGGATTGCAGTCGTATAATCCCCACTTGCAACACTTGGGGCATCATTCATATATTCGTAGTATTTTGCAAACGGTGTTGTCGTTGTTTCGCCAGTCTCTTTGTCCGTTTCTTCTTTGGTCCCATTTTCTCCAATCCAGAATGACTGACCTGCGAGATTTGTCTTTCCGAAAATTCTGTTTTTGTCTTTGGTGTAGTATGCAAATTTTCCGGTGGTGATGAATTGGAAAGAATTAAATTTCTCGACTGCGGCATTATATTGCGCTTTCGAGTAGGTGAGCTGGTCTGCATCCACCTCAATTACCCACCATTCAAATTCATAGGTCTGTATGATGTCGCAATACTCATTCAATTTCGTCAGAGCATCTCCGGCAGGCAGGCTCCAGCCCTTAGGGCAAGGGGTGTTCTCCGCAACCGTCCAGTCAGCGAATCCCTCGCTTGCGGTGCCCCACTCGGCATCGTAGTTCGCGTTCACCTCGGCCTCGTCGTTTGCGGCAACCGGAGTGTTCTTTCCCCACTGATAGTAGTTTCCGACTTCCTCCTTGGTCTTCGCGCCGACGTTCCTGTCAAGCATCTTGAATCCGAAGTCCGCTGTGAAATCCAGCACCTCATATCTTGAAATCTGCCCCTTCACGGTGAGCACGCAGTCGGCAGTCTGTTCGCCGGCCTTTGCAGTGATTGTCACGGTCTTTTCAGCATCCTCGATGTCCTTCACCGCGAATGCAAGCTCTCCCTTGTCGGAAACGGTCACGATCTCCGGGTCGCTTGAAGTCCATTCGACGGTGACGTCCGCATCCTCAGGCTCAAGGACAACCGCAAGCTCAGGCAGAGCCTCGTCCGTGTAGAGCGTCTTTGTTTCGGGAACCACTTTGATGGAGTCAATCTTTGCCCCCCCCTCCTCTTTGTTGCAGGCGACGACAGCCAATGCAACGACTGCAATGTAAGCAATCCTTTTCATTTGTTTGAGATTTTTAGCTGGTCCAATGACCTAATAATTAAACACATAAATCCACTTGTGACGCGACCTTCCGAAACGGCGTCTATCATTCGTAAATTTCTAACCACACAAATTTAGAATTTGTCATCCTCAATTCCAAGCCCTTCCCCGAAAATGAGCCGAATTTTTCCACCTTTGCCGCAATTTTTCTGATGATTTCAAAATTCATCGAAGCCTTTGAGGCGGCGGAGCATACGGACTATGCTTTCGAGGTGGGAGATGTCTCGCCTTTGTGTTTCGACGACCTGTCGGAGGGAACTGTTCTCGTCGTTGGCCTTCTTCAGGCGAGCCTCGTATTCATCGCGGAGTTCGCTGTACCTGCGCTCGGAACGGTCGGCCGCAGTGGAGTTGAACCCGTAGCCGACCGCTTCGTCTTCGAGCCTGAAATCCCTGTCCTGCCAGTTCCAGGAACCGAAAATGAGACAGCCGACCCCTATGTTCAGAACATCGGCGAGCCGTGACATTATCGGGTTTATGAGAACGGCCGTCCCGCTTTCGAGGCTTCTGTAGTGGGTCATGGAGATGCCGCAGCGCCGGGCGACCTCGGTCTGTGTGAGGCCCCGGAGCTTCCTCAGGCGCAGAATGTTCTCCTTGATGGAGTTGTTGTCCATAGTGTTATCCTTTTGTGGTCAGTGTCCCCGTTCGCTTTCGGGGATATTCGTCCGCGCCAAAGGTATGGATAAAAATGATGCGAAAACAGCAAGCAAAACTTGCGAATCGCAAGCATTGCTTATGATTCGCAAGTAAAGTCGTCGAAAATTTCGATTATTTGAGATGATAGTGCGGCCCTTGCCGGCGGCGTGGAACGGCTGAAGGCATTCTCTTATTTGCAGAGGAGAGTGACGCTTGCCTTGCGCAGACCCTTCGCTGAGGCGGTGACCGGAATGTCCCCGGCAGTGTCGCCGCTGCGGACAATCACCGTGAGCTGCCCGCTGAAAAGATGCATCTGCGGAAGGTGGAACGGTTCAAGGCAGGTAGGGTCGCCGTTGGCCACGGCCTCGAACGAACCGGCTCCTCCGACGCTGACCCTGACGAGTCTGCTGTCCGTCGGAACGGGGTTGCCGTCGCGATCGACCACGCTGACATTGATGTAGCAAAGCTGCTCGCCGTCGGCCTTGAGAACCGCTGCCGGTGACGCGCCGTCCGGCTGCTGTCCGGTCTCCTTCGCCGTACCGCCAAGCCGGTGCGCCGCCGCTTCGTTCCCCCTGATGGATTCCGGACCGGTGTATGGCGTGAGCTTCAGGGCATAGGGCTTGCCGGCAGTGCGGACAACCTGCTCCGCCGCAGGCTTGCCGTCGGGCCCGTATGCCACCACCTTGAGTTCTCCCGGCTGATAGATGACATCCGGCCATATCAGGCGGAAACGCCTCATCAGTTCCTGGTCAGATGCGAGCGGGGCAGGCTGTGTCGGGTCTGAAGGCACTCCCGCCGGAGCGGTCTTTACTGCCATCCCCTGGCTCACCCCGTTCAGGAACAGTTCCGCCCTGTCGAACGAACTGTAGGCCATCACCGGGATGTTCTCACCCTCGTGTCCCGGCCATGTCCAGTGCGGGACGAGGTGCAGGGTCGGAACATCCTTTCTCCATTGGCTGCGGTAGAGCCAGAAGCGGTCCTTAGGGATGGACGCGAGGTCGATGATTCCGAACATCGAGGAATGATTCGGCCACGAGTCAGAGTCATACGGGGTCGGTTCTCCGAGATAATCGAAACCTGTCCAGACGAACTGCCCCGGCATCCACGGGTAGTCCTCATCGGCCGCGAAATCGACGTCCGGGATGTTCGACCACGAGCAATAGTCGGTGTCATAGGAAGATGACTGGTGGTCGGGATGCCTCGTGGATGATACCAGAAGAGCATCGATTCCGTGCGCCCCCTTCTCGGCAGGCAGGTGATATACTCCCCTTGAACTCACCGTCGATGCCGTTTCGCTGCCGAGTATGATGTTCTGCGGGAGCTTCCCGTAGGCCTCGATGTAGCGGCGCGGCTTGTAGTTGAATCCCGGCACGTCCAGCTGCGCCGCGAACCCGTTGTTCACCACCGCGTCGAACTGGTCCATTCCACTGGTCACCGCCCTCGTCGGGTCTTCCCTATGGCAGAGCGACTGAAGCCACGCCGCCGTCTTGTATCCTTCCGGAGACCACTGAGTCGGAACTTCGTTGCCTATGCTCCACATTATCACGGACGGGTTGTTTCTGAAATGCCGGACCATGTTCACGACATCCTTCTCCGCCCATTCCCCGAAAAACCTGTGGTAGCCGTTCTCGCATTTCGCCACGTCCCATTCGTCGAACGTCTCCGCCATCATCATCATTCCCATCTCGTCGCACAGTTCCACGAGATCCTCGGCCGGCATATTGTGCGAGGTCCTTATGGCGTCGCAGCCCATTTCCTTCAGCAAATCAATCTGATGCCGGAGCGCTGACCGGTTCACCGCCGCGCCGAGCGGGCCGAGGTCGTGGTGCATGCACACTCCGTGAATGACCCTGCGTTCCCCGTTCAGGAAAAATCCCTTGTCCGCCACGAACTCCACCGTGCGCACTCCGAAGCGCGTCGAGGAGCTGTCGATGAGCACACCGTCACGGAGAATCTTCACCTGAGCCGTGTAGAGCGCGGGATTTTCAGGCGACCACAGAGCAGGGCTGTTCAGTGTAAGGTTCTGTCTTACAGCCTCTCCGTGGCATACCGCACGCCTGTCCGTGCGGGCGACAGCCACATTCCCGCTCTCGTCAAGCACCGTAGTCTCAAGCTCGAATGTCTCGCCCTCTCCGGCGCCGTTGATTTCCGTCGATATGCTGACGCTTGCATAGTCCTTTTCTATATGAGGCGTCGTCACATGGATGCCCCATACGGGAATATAGACCTGCGAAGTCTCAATCATGCGAACCTTGCGGTAAAGTCCGGCTCCTGGGTACCACCTTGACGAGAACGGCCTGTTTTCAAGAAGTACGGCAACATGGTTTGTGCCCTCGTGCAGCGCCGGGGTGATGTCACAGTGAAAGGCATTGTAGCCGTATGGCCACTCGCAGACCTTCTCCCCGTTCACGAACACCTGCGCCTCGCTCATTGCCCCGTCAAAGAGCAGCTCGAAGCGGCGTCCGTCCAAAGACTTGATGTCAATGTCTGTCCGGTAGCAGCCCTTGCCCATATAGGGCAGTCCCCCGCTGCGTCCGTTCTTCTCAGATGGTACGGTCTCCCCGTTTTGCGTCACGGCAACGACCTGAAGATCATTGGCCTTGTCGAACGGCCCGTAAATCGCCCAGTCGTGCGGCACCCGCACCCTTTCCCAGCCTGAGACTGCCGCCGTGTCGTGGTCGCGCCGGAATTCCCAGTCCTTCAGTGCTTTCTCGCTGCGAACCTGTCCTGCAAGCGGCAGGACGGTACAAAAGGCGGCGATGGCCGCCAAGAATCTGTATCTCATAAAACTTGAATTTTCCATGCTGCAAATTTAGGCAATCTGCATAGAATCCTCCGCTCATAACGGACAAGTTATGCAACAATTCGGACAAAACTCCTGTATTTCCCGGTTTCTCACTCCCTCCGGGCAGATCAGTCCCTGAAGGCATCAAGGGCGGCGGTAGGCCTGCCGTCGGCAAACGCCCCAAGCTGATAGCCCCCATTGTAGCCGGCCGGAGCCTCCGGCTCCCAGTAGAAGACTCCGTCGCAGACCCCGGTTCCCTTTGCTTCTGTCATGAGATAGGAAAGCATTGCCTTCGCCGTCTCCGCGTCGTCCCAAGGCATTCCGACCTCGCAGACCATCACGCGGCATCCATATTCCGAAGAGACCTTCTTCATGTTGTCGATGCAGGACTTCGTCGGGCCCTGCCATCCTGACTGGTCGTAGGACGGATAGAGAGACATCCCTATCATGTCATACTTTCCGCCGTATTTCTTCAGCTCGCCGAAAATCCTGCGGTACTTCCAGTTGTCCTGTCCTCCGTCGAGGTGGACGATGACCTTGGCCTCGGGATAGACCGACTTCACGGCGTCGTAGCCGGCATTGTTGAGTTCCGTGTAGTTCTGAGGATTTGTCGTGCAGCGGCCGAGTTCCCAGAGCATTCCGTCCGTGGTCTCGTTCCCGACCTGCACCCATTCCACATCGATTCCGCAGTCCTTGAGCCCCGAAAGCACGTCCGCGGTGTGCTCCGCCACGGCCTTCTTCATCTCCTCAATCCCATAGCTGCTCCATGCCGCAGGAACGGTCTGGCTGCCCGGGTCGGCCCAGGTGTCGCTGTAGTGGAAGTCAATCATCAGCCTCATGCCGAGCTTCTGTGCCCGCAGAGCCTTGGCGATGACGTCTCCCTTCCCGTTCCAGCCCTCGGCAGGGTTCACCCAGACGCGCAGGCGTATCGAGTTCATCCCAATCTGACGCATCAGTTCGGTGCATTCTGTCTCCACTCCGTCGGCGTTGTAGAACTTTATGCCCTCGCTCTCCATCTCGGTGCACCAGCTTATGTCCGCGCCCTTGGCGAACGCCGTCCTGTCAACCTCCGGAGCTTCCGGCTTTTCAGGAGCCGTGTATTCCGGATTCACTTCCGTGCACCCTGCGGCGGCCAGCATCCCGGCCGCCAATATCCCGCTGATAAACATATTCTTCATATTGTTTTGTTTTTATAACTTAGTCATGGTGTATGTCGGCGCGTCGAAGCCGCTGAGGTCGAGTTCGAACTTGTATGTTCCGGTTTCTGTCGGTTTGAATCCCCCCGCCTTCAGGGCAAGGGTGCCGTCGCCGTCCGGGTCTCCATATTCCCAGACCCAGTCGCCGAACACGAACTTGATGCCCCACTGGATGTTCCCGACCTCGCAGGTCGCTTCCCACTTGCGTGTGCCGGCATTGTAAGTCATGACATCTTCGGTCGTCTTCCAGTCATTGAAGTCGCCGCAGACGGCGATTTGCGCCACTTTCTGCTCCTCCCATGTCATGGATGTCAAATCCACGGTCACATAGTTCAGCCCAGGGTCGCCGCTCCAGAAGTTCCATCCTCCTGCATCGGTCGAGAGCTCGTACTGTCCGCCTGTGGTGTAATAAACCGTCGCGTCGTCGTCCGTCGAGGTCAGGAAGCGGAACCCGCTCTGCTCGTCGGTCCATTCCGGAGAGGTGTAGAGGAATCCCTGATAGTGCCCGTCATTGTCGGCGACGGCGTTGAGGACGGTCGCTATGTCGAGCTTGTCGGAAGCCTCCTTCTTGTAGTACCATGCGTAGAGCTGCTCAGGATAGTTCGCAGGCGCGGGAGTGTCTCCTCCCGAGGTGAGGGATATTTCCCTGGTGTCGATGTTGAAGCTTAGGGTATATGTGCCTGCGGCTCCTGCCGTGAGTCCGCTTTCACCGTCGCTTTCCACAAGGCTGAAGATGCCTTCGGACGCGGCAATCGTAAACGGCCAGTCAATAGGGGTCGCGGATGCCTCCGTGCCCACTGTCCTGTCGTACTTCGCTCCCGTTCCGCCGACCTTCACTGCGGCATTGTCCGCCGTCGTGGTGAAAACTCCGCTCCATGTCCTTGCGGAAGTCGAGAACTTCATCTTAGTGTCATTGCCCTCCGCCGAGATGACAACTGAAGGGAAATGAACCTGCCACCATTCTCCGGCCTTGGTGTCGAGGACAACGTAATGGCATCCGGACGTTCCGGCGAACCAGCAGTTGCGCCATTCGTCGCCCTGCTTCTCCACGACGAACGGAGTCCAGGCCTCGTCCTCGCCCCATGCGGAACCGTCAGCGGCGACAAAATAGAATTTCTGCCATCCGACGGTCGTCACCGCGAATCCCTCGTAGCGGTCAGGATTCTCAGTCGTGTTGTGAATCGTCGCGAAGGTCGTTCCGGAATCCTTGTCGTTCATCTTCATCGCCCCGGTGTCGCCAATGTAGGGAGTGACGGTGACGGCAAGCGATTCGCTGAACACGCTTGTCTTGCCGAGCGTCGTGGCAACCCTGACATAGACCTTGGTCGCGGTCTCTTCCGTGACACCGAGCCTCAGCACGATGTTGTTCAGAGCCTCCACGGTTAACTGCGCGGAAGACGCGTCGGCCTCAAGGGACTGAGAATAAGCGCTTTCGAAGCCTTCGGTCGCGGAGAACTGGAGAGAGGACACCACTAAACCGTCCGGAAGCGCGGCCGAAGGATTGCTTACGCTCGCGCCGCCGCCGTTCTTCCACCAGAACGTCATTCCGAGGTTGTCCTTCTCCGTCGCGGTCAGCACCCTTTCCGTCGGGTCGGCTCCGAGTCCGGTCGCCGGTTCGGGGTTCGAGACCGTCAGAATCTCCCCGTCCTTTTCGCAGGAAATCGCCGCCAGGGCCATAATCCCCGCAAATATATATTTCAATGTCTTTTTCATATCATTCAAAATTGTAAAAATTTATACAACATATCACCGTCAGGATTTGAGATGTATTTTGGAGTCAGATTTTTCACTCTTTGTGAGGAGTTTGGTGGGTCCAAATGAC
>DJPQ01000020.1:0-3330 GCA_002439805.1 Bacteroidales bacterium UBA6408 | reverse complement strand
GGGAAAATATGACCCAAAAGACGCTCAAATCAATATCCGAGCTCGGCGTTGCAGGCCTTAAATCCCGGATTCGCCGAAAGCTCCGCCTCCGGAATAGGCAGCACGCAGTACTTCTTATCGACGTCCTTGCCGTCAATCACGCCGCCCTTCCAGTTCCAGTTGTAGCCGGAAGCGTATTTCCCGAAGCGGATGAGATCCGTCCTGCGCACTCCCTCGGAATAGAGTTCGCGTCCGCGCTCGTCAAGGATGAAATCGACTGTAAGGTCAGACGCCGAAATGTCGCCCGTCGCGCCTCCGAAAGCACGCTCGCGCACGAGGTTCACATAGCGCAGAGCCGATTCCCGAGCCCCGGATCCTCCGCGCAGGGCCGCCTCCGCAATCATCAGATACACGTCCGCAAGCCTGAACATCGGGTAGTCGGTCTTCGCGCCGTTCACCCTCGTGTCGGACGCCACCTCGCCCGCGTCGGTCAGGTTCGTCCACTTGTTCATCTGCCATCCTGTCGTCACGTCGTCGTGCTTGCTGATGATCTTTTCGCGGTCCTGATACTTGTACTTCGTGTCGCCCGGCTCCTCGTAGAAGTCGTCCGGCGCGTCAGCGTACAGTTTCCTGTTGCGGCTGCCGAACATCGCGCGGGCATCCCCGTCAGAGAACAGATCCACAATCTGAGGACGCACTCTCAGGCAGTTCCAGTAGGCCGAAACGCCGAATTCCTCAAGCATATCGTCATAGTTGTCGAAGCGCGTCGCGCAGGCGAGGTAGGTTCCCGCTCCCCATGCCACAGTGTGCTCCGCGTCACAGGCGAGCGCGAAGATGATTTCCTCCGTACGCTTACTGTTGTCGGCGTTGAAGAGGCTCGCGTAGCTCGGCGCGAGGGTGGTGTAGCCGTCGTCAAGCACCTTGTTGCAGGCAGCGATGCACTCGTCCCACTTCGCCTGCCCCGTATAGACCTCCGCGTTGAGGTAGAGCCGCGCCAGAAGGGCGTTTGCCGTGCTCTTCGTGAAATGCCCGTAATTCCTTGACGGAAGCGATTCCCCGAGTTCCTTGAGTTCGGACTCGATGTAGCCGAAGAGCTGTTTGCGGGAATATGTTTCCGGAATATATGAACCCACGCCGTCGTTCTCCGTCACGAATGAAGCGACGTTGAAGAAATCGAGCTCGTGGTAATATGCGAGAGCCCTCAGACCCCGTGCCTCGTCCCTCCAGATTCGTATCTTCGCCTTGTCGGCGTCTGAAAATCCGGAAATCGCGTCCTCGGATGCGTTGCGTATGAACTCGTTGGCGAGAGCCACTATATTATATATATGGTAGAACATCGCCGAAACCCACGGGTCTCCCGCGTTCCACTGCTGGAAGCTGACGTCGGTCATTGTCTCTCCGCTGAGCCACACGTCGTCGAGGGTGTCCGTGGAGCATTCCTGAAACATTGTCAGGCAGCGGGTGTAGTTCTGGTAGCGGTCGTCGGAGGAAATTGAGCTTAGGTTCACTATCATAGATGTATATATCCCCGAAAGCACTGATTCATAGTTCTCCACACTGGTGTAGACATCCTTTGACGTCGTGTCGGTGTGCGGGTACTGGTCGAGGTCCTTGACGCATCCGGAGAGCAGGGGCAACACGAGGCCGAAGGCCGCCGCTGCAAGATATTTCGTGTATTTGTATATGTTTTTCATGATATTTCCGAAAATTTTAGAAGTTCAAACCGAGGCTGAGGGAGACGATGCGCGGACGGGGATAGAACGAACTGTCGAATCCGTTCGATATTTCCGGATCCACGCCCGTGTATTTCGTGAGCGTGAACACGTTCTGCATCATCAGCGAGAGCTGAAGCCCCACCTTGTTCGCGAGACGCCCGAAGTCGTAGCTTACGGTGAGGTTGTCCATCTTGAGGAAGGATGCGTTCTCGACGTAATAGTCCGAATAGAACTGTCTTGTGGCGAAGCCGGTCTTGAGGTAGGACGACGAGAGGTTGTTGAGCTGTGGGGCGCTGTACTTCATGGTCTCGGTTGCGCCGGTGTTCACTGCCATGGCGTTATAGACATAGTTCCCGATGTTGGCGCGGAAGGTCGCCGAGACGGAGAGCTTCTTCCAGCTCACTGAGGTGTTGAAGCCGAGAATCCAGTCAGGGGCAGGGGAGTGGTAGCAGTAGCGGTCGTTGATGTTGATGACACCGTCGCCGTTGAGGTCGGCATAAGCGCCCTCGATAGGGCGGCCGTCCTCTCCGTAGAGCTGCTTATAGACGAAGAACGAGTACGGGGCCTGTCCTTCCGTCATCACCTGCACGTACTTGTTATCGACCATCGGCCCGGTGAGGGTCTTGGTGACCTCGCCGTTATCCACGAGCGTGAGGTTGGTGACCTCCACTTTCTGCCATGTGGCGTTGAATCCGATGTTCCATGTCCAGTCCCGGGTCTTTACCGGCACGAAGCTGAAGGATGTCTCCACTCCGGAGCTTGCCACGTTGCCTACGTTGGTCGTTATCATCTTGCTGAAGTTGGTTCCTGCCGGAGCCGGCACGGTGGCGATGAGGTCCTCTGTCCGGCGTGAGTACCAATCGACGCTTCCAGCGATGCGGTTGTCGAGGAACGCCCAGTCGAGACCGACGTTGAAGGACTTTGTGGTCTCCCACTTGAGGTCGGAGACATATGCTGACGGTAGGAAGGTGTTGATGTACTTGCCGTCGGAGCCGATGTACTGGCTGTTGTCGGTGCCTGCCCAGTAGGTCGGGAGGTAGTTGTAGTTGCCGATGCCGTCCTGCTGTCCGGTCACGCCGTAGCTTGCCCTGAGCTTGAGGTCGTTCACCGCCTCCACATTCCTCAGGAAAGGCTCTTCGGAGATTCTCCATGCGAGCGCGACTGAAGGAAACGTTCCCCAGCGCGTGTCCTTGGAGAAGCGTGAGGTGCCGTCACGGCGGACGGTGGCGGTGAGAATGTAGCGGGAGTCGAACGACCAGTTCAGACGGGCGTAGTACGACAGCAGCACATGGCGGTTGTCCGTGGCGTTCCATTTCTGGTTAAGGCTCTCTCCTGCGGCGTTGTAGTTGTCGCCTGCCGGGTAGGTCGCCTTCCAGTACTGGTAGTCATATCCGACAGTGGCGTCGACGTGCGATTTGACTGCCTCGATTTCCTTGTTGAAGTTGAGGTAGGCCGTGAAAAGGCGGTTGTGCTTGATTGCAGGGCCGTATTCGTTGAGGAATCCCTTCGTGTCGTATGATGACGCCGCAGTCTCCGGAGTGAACGAGCGTCCCTTGCCGGAAGCGTAGTCATAGCCGCCGGTGAGGTGGAGCTTGAGCTCGGGGAGGAAGTGCATCTTGTAGTCGGCGTCGATGTT
>DJPQ01000004.1 GCA_002439805.1 Bacteroidales bacterium UBA6408 | reverse complement strand
CTGGTTCTGTTGATTCTGATTATCCTGATTCTGATCATTCTGGCCGCCGCCACCGCCGTTCTGCTGCTGATTTTCCAGCATCTTGCGGGCATAGATGTAGTTTTCCTTCGCGTCAAGGTCGTCCGGTCTCATAATCAGAGACTTGGCGAAGGCTTCGACGGCAGTCTTGTAATCCTTTGAAGACAGGGCCATGTCGCCGAGGTTGTAGTAGTAGTCGGCTCCGTACCCGGCCTCAACGGCACCCTGCTCAACCTTCTGCATTGACTTCATCGCCCCCTGCACGTCGCCCTGACGGTAGAGGTCGGCGGCGAGGTTGTAGTTCGCGGCGACGGACATGGAGTCCTTCACGAGAGCCTTGCGGTAGTCAATCTCCGCCTCCTTGTAGTTGCCCTTGCGGTAGTCGCGGTTGCCCCGCCTTACGTCCCCCCTGTCCTTCGCGGCATTCCGCACCGTCTGTGCAGAGAGGGCGGAAGGCGCGAGCGCGGCCAGCGCGAGCATCATCGACACAATATAATATATATGTACTTTCATTCCCATATCACCGGATTTTAATAAAAATCATATATCCCCAATCATTCATTGCCTACGAACGGCTTTCATTTATTCTTCCCGAACAGGCTGAACCTCGTCTTCCTTTCACCGATGAGGCAGGCGACGACGAAAAAGAAGAGCGCGAGGGCGAAGAAATACATATACTGCTCGTCATATTCCTCAAAGACCACGGAGCTGAACTTCTCGGCATCCATTTTCCTTATGTCGTCGATTATCGGGTTCAGCCCGAACTCGGTGTTCCCGGCACGCACATATGCCCCGTTCCCGGCCGATGCGATTTCCTTGAGCACGTTCTCGTCGAGGTGTGACACCACAATGTTGCCGTCACGGTCCTTCATCAGCCCTCCGTCCTTCAGCGGAATCGGCTTGCCCTCCGGGGAGCCCACACCGATGGTGAATATCCTTATGCCCGTCTCGGCGACCTGCCTCGCGGCCTTCACCGGATCGTCCTCGTGGTTCTCTCCGTCGGTGATGATGATTATCGCGCGGCTCTTCTCGCTCTGTGCGCTGAACGAACGGGCGGCAGTGTTTATGGCGTCGGCGAGCGCGGTGCCCTGAATCGGGACGGACTCGGTCGAGATTGAGTTCAGGAACATCTTCGCGGAGACATAGTCGGTCGTTATCGGCAGTTGGACGTATGAACTTCCGGCGAAGACAATCAGCCCTATACGGTCGTCACGGAGCTTGTCAACGATGCGGGAAATCGCAAGTTTCGCACGTTCGAGCCTGTTGGGAGAGTAGTCCTGGGCAAGCATTGAATTTGAGACGTCGAGGGCAATGACGACCTCAGCTCCCTTTGTCTCATGCTCCTTGAGCTTCGCCCCGATGAGCGGCCGCGCCATTCCCACCGCGAAGAACGCGAAGCCTATGGTGAAAAGCACGACCTTCCACCAGCCGCGCACTCCGGAACGGGAGGGCATAAGACTCCCGACAAGCTCCGGCTCTCCGAAAGCGGCGACACGCCTTTTCCGCAGTTTCATGAACACGGCGTAGGCCACCGGAAAGAGCGGAACGAGCAGCAGAAGCCAAAGATATTGAGCATCAGCAAAATACAGCATAAGCAATCTATTTTATGGCAGTTTTCTGAAAACCGCAGTCTGAAGGATGAAGGCGGCGAGAAGGGCGAACAGCGCGATGAGCGCATAGACCCCGAACAGTTCCTTATAGACAGGGAAACTGTCTATCGTCGTCCTTGCCTTTTCCATCTTGTTTATCTCCGAGTAAATCTCAGCGAGCTTCGTGTTGTCGGTGGCGCGGAAATAGCGCCCGCCTGTAGTCTCGGCAACCTGCGAGAGAAGTTTCTCGTCAATCTCCACCTTGACATTCTGGATTTCCACGCCCCAAGGGGTCATGACCGGATAGGGAGCGGTCCCGTTCGCGCCGACGCCGATGGTATAGACGCGGATTCCGTAGGTCTTGGCTATCTCGGCGGCGGTCTCCGGAGAAATCTCCCCGCAGTTGTTCACGCCGTCCGTGAGCAGAATCACCACACGGCTCTTCGCGTCCGAGTCCTTCATCCGGGCTACCGCCGTCGCAAGCCCGTTCCCGATTGCGGTCCCGTCCTCAAGCAGGTCGGTGCTGATTTCCTTCATCAGGTTGATGAGGGTCGCGCGGTCGGTGGTGAGGGGGCACTGGGTGAACGACTCTCCCGCAAAGACCACGATTCCCATGCGGTCGGAAGGCCTTTGGGATATGAACTCGATGGCTATGTCCTTGGCGGCGCTGATTCGGTCGGGATTGAAGTCGCGCGCGAGCATGGACGTGGAGACATCCATCGCAAAGACGATGTCAATTCCCTCGGTGTCAATCTTTTCCATCTGCTCGGAAGAGCGCGGACGGGCAATGGCGATGATTATCATGACCATGGCAAGCATCATGAGGGCGAACGGCAGGTGACGGAGATATTCCTTCACGCCGTGTCCGGCCCTGAGCCACGGAATGCCCGTTGATACGCGCAGGTGAGCCTGACGGCCGAAGACCTCGCGCAGGATGTAGAGAACCAGCAGCAGAGCCGGTATCACCGTGAGCCAAAGCAGTTTCGGGTATTCAAAAAACATCACTCGCCCTCCTTTTTGTCATCAGGGACAGGCGCGAACCTGTCGTTGTCATCTTTTGCCTGCTCCTCGGCAGCCTGTCCGGGCTCAGCTTCAGGCCGCGCAGGTTCAGGCTGTGCAGAGCCGTCATCGGCCGAGGTCTCCGCCGCTCCGGCGTTCAGGTCGTCCTGATAGGTCCGGGTGACGAAGCGCACGGCAAGCGGAAGAACGGCGGCGTTTTCCTGTTCAGTGGCGGTGTGCTTCGCGAACTTCACATAGTCGGCCGTCTCGAAGAGACCTTCAAGGTCACGGAGCAACGCCTTCATGTCGGCGGGACCGTCGGCGAACTTCGGCTTCATCTCGCGAAAAATCTCTTTTGTAGTCATTTCCATGGCACCGATTCCGTAGCGCGAGGCTATGTACTCGCGCAGCACGTCGGTCACGCCGGAATAGAACTGCTTCTGCTTCTCCGGAGCCCACAGCCTGTCTCCCCTGTAGCCGTCAAGCTTGCGGAGCGCGACGATGTGCGCCGGATCCCTGCGTTCCGACTCCTCTGTCAGCCTTTTTCTGTGCATCTTGACCAGACAGACCGCAGCAACCACAAGAAGGACAACAAGATAGAACAGTCCGACCCAAGGCAGAACTTCGGCCGCAGTCAGAGGGTAGCGGATGACATCCTTTATGTCATGCGGCTGAAATGAGGCCGTGTCAACCGGCATGGTCATGACCTTGAAACGCACGCTGTCGAAAAGAAGTGTGTCGACCACACCGTCCCCGGTAAGCCGCCCGACAGGAAGCTGTCCGATTTCATGCTCGCCCTCGTCGAAGGTCGTGATGACGGTGGAGACGCGCAGGTCATAACTGAGCGGCCGGTCTTTCTTCGCCTTATAGGTCTTCAGAGTGTCCGTCTGCCAAGGGCGCAGGAACACGATTCCGCGCACGGTGCTGTCCGTCAGCGGAGGAAAGGCGTACTGCGTGCCCGCCTCCACTCCGTCGAGGTCCACCCCATAGAGCAGCTGGTCGGCAATAAGGATGCTGTCGCGCTTCTGAAGCTGCTCAAGGAACGGAGCCCCGCCGTGCACGAGGTGGCCGCCTCGCAGCCGCGGTGCGTCGCTGGACACGACATCCGAGGCATCGGGGACCGCGGCCTGCGCCCGCGCAGCGGCAGGAAGCGTGAGCGTTGTTGCCAACAAGCCAAATATGAATAACTTACATTTCATTTTCTATTTGTATATCTTTTTGGTCCATATCCGTTTCCCATCGGTCACATACGCCCGGTATGCTCCCTCTTCAAAAACGAATCCGCCCTCAAAAATCTAAGCCAAATTATGTTTTGCCCAATTCTTCAAATGCCCATGGAGACGTCACCGTTGCTGGAAAAGCCTCATCAGCGCCTGAACATAGTCCTCATTGACAGCCACGCTCACCGAGTCTATGTTGTACTTCATCAGCATCTTCGACTCCGCCTCGCGCAGCCCCCTGAACCACTCCTCATAGAGCCTGCGGACATTCGCCCGCCCCGTATCGACCCAGGCCGTCCTGCCGGTCTCGGAGTCCTTGATGTTCACAAGTCCGACGTTCGGGATGGTCTTTTCCCTCGGGTCATAGACCTCGACGACCGACAGGTCATGACGGTTCGCGGCCACCTTCAGCGCCTCCTCGTATCTCGGGACTCCGTCCGCATCCGCGTCAATCATATCAGAAAGGACGAAAGCGTTGCAGCGTTTCTTAAGCGCGTTCGTCAGATACCTCAGAGCCTCGGAAAGATCCGTTCCGGTTGACTGAGGCTCGAACTCCAGCACCTCGCGGATGATGTGCAGAAGGTGCGAGCGACCCTTCTTCGGCGGGATGAACTTCTCCACCCGGTCGCTGAAGAACAGCGCCCCGACCTTGTCGTTGTTCAGAATCGCCGAGAAGGACAGCACCGCGGCAATCTCCGCAATCATATCCCGCTTCGTCATCCCGGAAGTGCCGAAAAGCTCGGAACGGCTCGCGTCAATCAGCAGAACCACAGTGAGTTCCCTCTCCTCCTCGAACACCTTGACATAGGGGGAATGAAGCCTCGCGGTGACGTTCCAGTCCATGTTTCGGACATCGTCGCCGTACTGGTACTCACGGACTTCGCTGAACGCCATTCCCCGTCCCTTGAACGCGGAATGATACTCCCCCGCAAAAATCTGATGCGAGAGAGCCTTTGTCCGAATCTCGATTTTCCGAACCTTCTTAAGCAGTTCACTTTCAGTCATAGCATATCACTTTGGCCTATACCCATCCTCATCGGTCACATACGCGCGGCACGCACACCCTCTTCAGAAACGGCATAACCTCAAAAATCTGATTTAAGTTATTTCCGGTGTCCTACGGAACCTCAACGACATTCACAATCTGGTCGATGAGGTCGTCGGTGGAGACATTCTCGGCCTCGGCCTCGTAGGTGAGCCCGATTCTGTGGCGGAGTACCTCATGGCACACGGCGCGCACGTCCTCCGGAATCACATAGCCCCTCCTCTTTATGAACGCATAGGCCTTTGCAGCAGCCGCGAGGGAAATGCTGGCACGAGGGGACGCGCCGTAGGAGATGAGTCCGGCGATGTTCCCGAGACCGTATTCGCCCGGAGTCCTCGTCGCATAAACGATGTCGACGATATATCTTTCAATCTTTTCGTCCATATACACTTCCCTCACGACCTCCCGCGCACGGATGATGTCCTCCGGCTTGAGCACTGCATTGGCCTTCGGGAACTCGCCGCTGTTGTTCATGCGGAGGATAAGCTTCTCCTCTTCCTTCTTAGGATAGGTCACGACGACCTTGAGCATGAAACGGTCGAGCTGAGCCTCAGGAAGCGGATAGGTACCCTCCTGCTCGATAGGGTTCTGGGTAGCCATCACGAGGAACGGTTCCGGCAGCTTGAAGGTCTCTTCGCCGATGGTCACCTGACGTTCCTGCATGGCTTCGAGAAGCGCCGACTGCACCTTTGCCGGCGAACGGTTGATTTCATCCGCGAGAACGAAATTAGCGAAAATAGGTCCCTTGCGAATCTGGAACTGCTCGGATTTCTGGGAATATATCATTGTTCCGAGCACATCCGCAGGGAGCAGGTCAGGAGTGAACTGAATCCTGCTGAACTTTGCATCAACGGCTGACGCGAGGGTGTTGATTGCCAAGGTCTTGGCAAGTCCCGGCACACCTTCGAGAAGTATGTGCCCGTTGGCAAGCAGACCGATGAGAAGGTTCTCGACGAGCTGTTTCTGACCGACGATGACCTTGTTCATCTCCATCGAGAGAATATCCACGAATGAACTCTCCCTCTGAATGCGGTCGTTGAGCTCCTTAATGTTTACACTGTCCATATATCTTAAATTTTTAATATCTTTTGGTCTATATCCGTTTTCAAAACCACGATAAAAACATCGTTTCGTTTTCTTTTGTATATCTTTGTGCAAAATTACGTGTATGCACTACATCTTGACTCTATCATATAGGGGAGCGGGACTCAGCGGCTGGCAGGTTCAAAACAACGCGGAAACCGTGCAGGGCGAACTTGACAAGGCTTTGGGCATCCTTTTCGGCAGACCGGTGCACACCACCGGAGCCGGCAGAACCGACACCGGAGTCAACGCCGTGAACTATGTCTGCGACTTTGAGACCCCGGAGACGCTCCGTCTGACAAAGCGAGATTTCTTATACAAAATAAATGCCATCTTGAGGAAGGAAATCGTTGTCCACGACATCGCCGAGACGGATGCCGGGGAGTTCGGGAGAACAGGAGAATATCCCTTTAACTCAAGGTTTTCCGCAAAGTCGAGACAGTACCGATATTTCCTGCACGGCGCGAAGGACCCGTTCGCCGAATCCTTCTCATGGAGATGCCCCTGGCCGCTCGACATCGACGCGATGAACAGGGCGGCGAGGCTGCTTCTCGGGGAGCACGACTTCAGCTGCTTCGAGAAGGTCGGGGGAGGCAATGCGACGAGCGTCTGCAACGTGCTCCGCGCGGAATGGTCGCGCTACATCCCCGCTCACGTCACGCAGCTCGGATTCCCCGACGACGGGCGCTACCTCGTGTTCACGATTGAGGCGAACCGCTTCCTGCGCAACATGGTCCGCGCCGTGGTGGGCACTCTCGTGGATGTGGGACGCGGCCGCCGCAGCGCCGAGTCCGTCGCAGCCCTCATGGCCTCCGGAAAACGAAGCGGTGCCGGAGAGTCTGTCCCCGGCACCGCCCTGTTTCTCAGTAAAATTATTTACTGAAGATATCTTTAATGCTGCCCAGCGAGGAAAGCATATTGGAAGCCTCGTAAGGCAGATAGACAGTCTTGTTGTCCTTCCCGCTGACCATCTCCTTGAGGGTGTCTATGTACTTTACGGCCAGCATATAGGCGGCAGGGTCAGTCTTTGCTGAAGCGACCGCCTCGGCAACCAGCCTGATTGCATTGGCCTCGGCCTGAGCCTGAAGCACCTTTGCCTGCGCCTCACCTTCGGCGCGGAGAATCTGCGCGGTCTTCTCGGCCTCGGCATTATTGATTTCGGAAGCCTTGTCGCCCTCGGACTTGAGAATGGCGGACTTCTTCTCTCCCTCGGCGCGGAGAATCTCGGCGCGCCTCATACGCTCGGCCTGCATCTGCATCTCCATGGACTCGCGCACGCTGTCCGGCGGGGTGATGTCCTGAAGCTCGACGCGGTTCACCTTCACGCCCCACTTGTTCGTGGCGTCGTCAAGCACGGCACGGAGCTTCGAGTTGATGGTGTCACGGGACGTGAGCGTCTCGTCGAGTTCAAGTTCTCCGATGACGTTACGCAGGGTCGTCTGAGTGAGCTTTTCGATTGCATTCGGAAGGTTGTCAATCTCATAGACGGACTTCTTCGCATCCACAATCTGGAAATAGAGAAGCGCGTTAATCTGCGTGCTGACGTTATCCTTCGTAATCACCGTCTGCTTCGGGAAGTCATAGACCTGCTCGCGGAGGTCAATGACGGACGAGTTGGTCATCTTCACGATGGGCTCTCCCCCGAACGCCGAAGTCACGACCTTGCGCGAGGTGACAACCTTGGCCTTGTCGATGATTGGCCAGATGATCTGGATTCCGGGGCTGAGCACCCTGTCAAACTTTCCGAGCCGCTCGACGACACGGGTTTCCGACTGCGGGATAATCTTTATACCCCGAAGGATGTAAATCACGACGATTGCCGCGATTACAATGAGAACGATGGTTCCTGCTGACAACATATTCCGTAAATTTTAATTATGTGTATTTTTCATATTTCGTGTATATCATCGAAGTCGTACGAAATCGCCATGAGGATATACCCTATTTCGCGGCCTCCGCCTTCTTCGTCCGGACAGTCAGGATTATGCTGTCATAAGACACGATTATGACCTTCGCCCCCACCGGCACGTCCCGCCTCGGCTCGTTGTCGTCCTCGCGCGCAAGCACCGCCTGCCATTCGTCGCCGTCAATCTTCACGCGCCCCGCGTCCTCCGCCGGAATGGTCTCGATGACCGTGGCTTCGCGCCCTATAAGGCTCTCCATATTCGATTTGTATCCGCCCTTGCGGTCGGCACGCCTTGAAAGCACCTTCAGTGCAAACGGACGGACAAAGACGAAGGAGAGCAGGGAGCCGACGACAAAAAGTCCGATCTGCCAGTTTAGCGTGTCGGGAGCGATCGCCGCCAGCACGCAGCTGAAGAGACAGCCGATTGAAAGACAGGCCGCCGCGAAGCCCGGCGTGAAGATTTCCACAAGAAAGAGCAGCAGTGCCGCCAACATCCAGATAAGCCAAAGATCCATAGCCTTATAAACTTTGTTACATTCAAAAATCCCCCAAAGGTACAAAAAAAAATCACCTTGCAATGTCCGCAAGTCCCGGCCAGTCGCCGATGCTGTAGCTGTCCTTGACCCCCTCGGGCGCCAGAGGGAAGAAGCTGAACTCGCCGCCGATTTTCTCCTCAATTTCGGAGACGGAACAAATATAGTCCGCGAGCGGCGGGAGGGTCGAGAGCGTCGTCTTGTCGAAGCGCTGCGGAAACCAGAAGCCTATGGCCATAAGTTTGTCGGAGGAGCATTCATATATAGGCTTGCGAGTGTTCCCGGACTTGGTGCGCAGAGCGACAAGATAGCGGGCGGTCGGCATGATACAAGGTTTGGAACCGTCAAACTTTTTCTTTCCGCTCACGTTGTCATCGACCTTCCAGTTCTCATGCTCGTAGGCGCAGCCTATCACGACATAAAGGGTGTCCGAGCAGACCCAATAGTCCTGCCGATGGCGCTCGACAAGCCCCCAGTGCGTTGCATCGTAATTATCGCCGCCCGTGTCGTTCAGATAGAGCTCCGGAGCGATGTTGGTAGGATAGAAAGTCTGCACGTTCAGGTCAAGCAGCACCTTTGAGTTTCCCGCTCCTCGGTCGGCTGAACCGAGAAGATGGCCTCTCTTCGTGAAAGTGCCGTCAGACACGCCGCCCCAATAGCGGTAAGTGTTATTCGGCCAGCTGTCCCAGTCATCTGCATAGATTATGGACTGCTCCCCGTCCTTGAATGCAGGATCCGGTCTCCACGGGTCGGCTCCGGCCGGCCTCACTTTGTTTCCCTCATCGTAAATTTCGTGGCAAGGGAAAGCCACCCACATCGGGTTGTGGCGGCGGATGTCGTAGCAGGCCTCGTAGTTGCGGACCTCCTGTTTTGTCCGGTAGGTCGTCCCGCGATGGTCGACATATTTGTAGTCGGCGCTTGCCTTGACTGTCTGCGGGCGCTCGATATAGTCCTTCGCTTCAGGGACAGGGTCTTCGCGATGGATGAAGCCGAAGCCGTGCTCAGGCGTTTCCGTCGTGGTCACCAGCCTGAGGTCGTCGGAGCGTCCCTTCGCCACAAGGCTCTTTATCTGAATTGATATGTGCTCCGTCTCGGCCGAGGTAATCTCGAACACGGCGGTCGCATAGCTCCACTTCGCATACCGCGTCACCTCGAACGGCAGTTCCCTGTATTCTGCGGACACGGACTCCTCATCAGCGATGCCGATGCTGAATGTCTGTCCGGAAATGACCGTGTTGCCCACATCCGGATTGTGAAGGCCGACGCTGAGCTTGTATGTACGGACATCCGACGGGAGGGAGATGTTCTTCACCTGAATGTAGGCCTGACCGCCGTCCTTGCTGTAATAGACCCCGTTCATGCCGGACGCACCGGGATAGTTCCTTGATTCGAAGTCGCTGCGGACGGAGGTGTAGAATCCGTCGTACGCCACATCGGATATTCCCGTACCCTCCATGTCGCGGCAGGCAGTCCATGTGTTGAAATAATTGCCGTTTGAGGCGGATTTCTCCTTGTCGAGGTTGTCGTAATATATCACCGTTTCCTCAGGTTCAGACCCCGGTCCCGGCGGAGTCGGAGGGTCAATCACGGGATCGGGATCTTCAGGGGCAGTACGGGGCTGCGTCTGAGGCTCGCAGGACGGAAATCCGGCAAGCAGCGCTGCGGCTGACATCAGAAACAGAGCCCCCGAGGCAAAGTCTTTCATTTTTTTCATCTGCAATTGAATGTTTGCGTTAACACATACATTCTGCAAATATAGAAATTTTCCGCAAAAAAGCAGCTATAGGTTGAAGGCGACCTTCAGTTCGTCCATCTGGGCGTCTGTCATGCCCTCGGGCTCGAAGCCCATGTTGCGGGAGGCCTCGTAGATGAGGGCGGCCTTGTTCAGGACATCCACCTGGTCGAAGGCCTCACCGATTTCCGGTCCGACGGCACATACGCCGTGCTTTTCCCACATCACGACATCGTATTCGTCAAGCTGAGCGACCGTGGCGTCGGCAAGGGCGGCGGAAGACGGCATCTCGTAGGGGATGATGCCCAGACCCTTAGGACAGAATGCGCGTGTCTCCGGAATCATGGACCAGAGGAGCCTGGTGAGCACATCCTTCGCGAGGAACGGGCGGTGATGGGTCATGGCGACGAGCTCTATCGGATGGGTGTGCAGGGAGGCCTTGTAGCCGTTCCCGCGCTCTATCATGAGCGAGTGCATGGCAAGGTGGGAGGCCAGTTCGGAGGTTGGCTTCACCGGGTTGTCGGCGACGATTTCGTAGCTTTCGCAGTCGTCGCAGATGCGGATTATGGAGCCGTTCTCCATCGGGAAGCGGGCGAGGTCGCGCATCCTGCGGTTGGTGCCCTTGCAGAAGAACCAGCAGTCCCTGAGGTTCGGGAGTTTCTGAACCATCGGCACCTTAGGAGCTATGGCCGGCAGCGCCCTCATCCGGTCATCGACATATTCGGTGACGTTCACGACTATGTTTCCGCCGTTTCGCTCGGCCCATCCCTTTTCCCAGAGATAGCCGGCGACTTCGGCGACCTTTTCAATCTCACGCCTCAGTTCGGGGCGGTTTTCAAGTACGGAGTTTTTCATTTCTAAAACAAATTAGGGAATATAAGGGAGAAGACAAGGAGCAGGAGGCCGCAGACGAGCACGGAGGCCGTCTTTTTGCCGGAGCCCTTCCATTCCTTGAGGACTATGCCCCAGACATTCGAGAATATCACGTTCAGTGCCATGAGTATGCACCATGAGAACTTCATCACCACGGAGCCTTCCTCAAAGAATGACTTGCCTACGCCGAGGCCGAAGAACTGGCTGTACCAGAGCAGGCCGGCGAGGGCACAGAAGAGGAGGTTGTTCCCGAGCGCCTTCGTGTCGGCGTAGTCGGAAAATGTGCGGTTGCGGAAATTCTTCCAGAGGCAATACGCCGCATTCGTGACGAATCCGCCGAGGGTGACCATCAGCGTGGCGGGGAGAGTGGCGAAGAGCGGCTTCATTCCGCTGACCTGCAGAGTCTTTCCGGCTTCAAGTCCGAGGCTGAAGCAGGCCGACATCACTCCGGCGAGCACGGCGATGAGAAGCCCCTTGGTGAGGGCGAAGTCCTTGATGGCCTTCCTGCGGTCCTCCTCGCTCATCTGACGGGAGCGCAGGGCCCCGGCATATCCGATGACGGCGATGCCGGCTATGGTCAGGCACACCCCGAGCAGCAGGATGAGCCCGCCGCCATGGAAGAGGTCCTCATGCGAGACGAGCGCAGGCAGCAGGGTCCCCACGGCGGCACAAAGACCCAGAGAAAGCGACTGTCCGAGAGCCACGCCGAGATAGCGCATGCTCAGGCCGAAAGTGAGCCCGCCCACGCCCCAGAGAGCGCCGAAGCCCATCGCCTTGAGTGCCGCCGAGGAGTCCGCGCCGAGGATTTCTGAGAGGGAACTGCCCTGAGGGACGGCGAGAAGGGCGCCGAGCAGCGGAAAAACTATCCACGCGAACATGCCCTGCACGAGCCAGAAGCTCTCCCAGCTCCACTCCCGCACCTTCTTTATCGGCACGTATGAGCTTGACTGGCAGAAGCTTCCGAACGCGATTATTATCAGTCCTATTACTATATTCATCTTTTTATCAGGATTTTTACAGCTTCAGGTCGGATTGCGGAAGCCTTTTATTATTTGGTTATGTTGGTAAAATTGCAGAAAAAGATGGATTGCAAGGCTTGCGACGAAGATGAAACCGCAGCAACCTGATGGTTGTGAGGATTTCATCGAGGAACGTAACGCAGCAAGCCGCTTTTTCTGAGGTTTTACCTTTTAGATGTTACCTCGGCTTCATATTTCTGAACCTCGGCGATGAAATCGCTGCCGGCAGGGACGTCGTTGCGGAGACAGAACTCGTCATAGACGGCGTTCCATGGAAGGGACTTGCATTCCTCCTCAAGGGCGAGGACCTCGAAATGGCGGTCTTCAAGTTCGTATTTGGAAATCAGTTCCTTAGGTTCGAGGAGGGCGCGGAGCATTGACTTCTGTGCCGCGCGGGAGCCGATGACATAAGCACCTACACGGTTCATCGCGCCGTCGAAGTAGTCGAGCCCGTAGTGGACGCGGTCAAGGGCTCCGGCGCGGACAATCTCGGAGAAGAGCTCCACGGTGCCGTCGTCCATGATGGTGACATGGTCTGAGTCCCAGCGGATAGGGCGGCTGACATGGAGCATGAGCTCCGGCACGAAGCACAGGAGCGCGGAGACCTTGTCGGCCGGGCTCTCGGTCGGGTGGTAGTGGCCGGTGTCGATGGTCGGAATCTTGCCGTTCTGCGCGGCATAGGCGGTGTAGAAATCATGGGAGCCTACGGTGAAGCTTTCGAGACCGATGCCGAAGACCTTGCCCTCGATGCAGTCCTTCATGTTGTCCTTCTTCTCGGCGAAAATCCTGTCAAGGGAGTCCTTGAGGAGACTGCGGTAGAGATAATGATTGACGGAAACATCCTTGCAGCCGTCATGAACCCAGAGGTTCATGATGCACGGGTCGCCCTGAGCCTTGCCCATGGCGTCCGCGATGTCGCGGCAGCGCTTCGTGTGCTCAATCCAGAAGTCGCGGATTCCCTTGTCCGGGTTGGAGAGAGAGAGGTTGCCGCTCTTAGGGTGCGAAAACGACGTGGAGTTGAAGTCGAGCTTAGTGTCGTGCTCCCTGCCCCACTCAATCCAGCTCCGGAAGTACTCCGGAGTGACCTCGTCACGATCGACGACCTTGCCCTGAAAGTCTCCGTAAATCTCATGGAGGTTGAGGCGGTGCGTTCCCGGGATGAGGCTCTTGGCCTTGAGGATGTCGGCGCGGAGCTCGTCGATGTTGCGCGCCGCTCCCGGATAGTTGCCTGTGGCCTGAATACCTCCCGAGAGAGCGCCGGCCTGCACCTCGAAGCCCTTGACGTCGTCGGCCTGCCAGCAGTGCATACTGAGATGGAAGTCCTGAAGCTGCGCGAGCACCTTTTCAGTGTCGATTCCGAATTCGGCATAGCGTTCCTTGGCGATTTCGTATGCCTTGTTTATGAGTTCCTGTTTCATTGTTTATATTTTTATGTTTATTTTCATTTTTGTTTTTCAGATTTCTCGACTCCACTTCGCTCCGCTCGAAATGACAGCCGGAAGGCTCAGTTACGCTCGGTGACAGAGAATTTTCTCAAAGCGGGCGTAGGCCTCGTCCCAGACCTCGGTATTCTCCGGTTCGAAGCGGCGGAGGGAGGAGTCGGAGGCAAGCGCCCCGCGCATCCCGGCCATGGAGCCGGCAAGCCCGAGCCCGACGAACTGTGCCATGAGGTTGCCTGCGGTGGTGGCCTCGGCCGGTCCTGCAATCACCGGAATCCCGAGCGAGGCGGCAATCATCCCGTTCAGTTCCGCATTCAGGGAACCGCCGCCGATTACGTGCAGGCGCTCTATATCCTTGCCGGAGAGCTCCTTCAGCCTGCCGAGCACAAGGCGATACTTCAGGGCGAGAGACTCGAAGATGCAGCGGATGAACTCCGCGTCCGACGAAGGCTCCGGCTCCCCATGGGAAAGGCAGTATTCCCGAATGGCAGAAGGCATATCCTCCGGATTGGCGAAGGACGCGTCGTCGGGGTCAATCATGCTGCGGAACGGGGAGGCGTCCCCCATCATCGCGACAATCTGCGGATAGCCGTATTCCCTCCCGGCCTTTTTCCACGATGCGCGGCATCTCTCCAGCAGCCACATTCCGGTTATGTTCTTGAGGAAGCGGATGTTGCCCTCGGCTCCGCCCTCGTTCGTGAAGTTCATTTCAAAGGACTTGTCGGTGACAATCGGCGATGGGGTCTCGACCCCCATCAGAGACCATGTTCCCGAACTGAGGTAGGCGAAGTTCCCGTCCGTTGCAGGCACGGCGGCGACGGCCGAACCCGTGTCATGCCCGGCGACGGCAATCACGGGGATTTTCCCGAGTCCTGTTTCCAAGGCGACCTCATCCGTGAGCGTGCCTATCACCTCCCCGGGCATCACGAGCCTGCCGAAAAGGCTGCGGTCCACTCCGGCGGCGGCGAGGATGCCCTCGTCAAAGCCGTGCGTTTCCGGAGCCATCAGCGCGGAGGTGGAAAGTACGGTGTATTCGCAGACACGCTCGCCGGAAAGCATATAGGAAATCGCATCCGGCATGAAAAGCAGTCCCTCGGCGGCCTCAAGGGCGGAATTTCCCTCCTGCCTCATGGCGAAGAGCTGAAAGACCGTGTTGAAGTTCATAATCTGGATGCCGGTCCTGCGGTAGAGTTCCTTGCGCGGGACGAGTCCGAAGAATTTCTCCGGCATTCCCGAGGTGTAGTCGTCACGGTAGGAACGCGGCTGTGCGAGAATATGTCCGTCCGCGCCGAGAAGCACGAAATCCACGCCCCAGGTATCGACTCCGACCGACTCAATCCGCTCGCCGGAAGAGGCGGCCTTGCGAAGCCCCGCGACAATCTCGTTCCACAGCCCCCACAAGTCCCAGTAGCTGCGTCCGCAGACTTTGATTATATTGTTAGGAAACCGGTGTATCTCAGTCATTTGAATGCCGTTCCCGGTATATTTTCCGAGCACGATGCGGCCGCTTGTCGCGCCGAGGTCTATCGCCAACGATGCCATATAGTGTCTATTATTATGTCCAAACCCATAACCCCGATTAGGGATTATCTTCGCAAAATAAGGTATTCCCCGGCATTTTCATATCATTATTATGGCATTAAAATGTTGATTTTTGATTTTATTCATTATATTCGCCGATGTATTCATATCTCCGAAAGATGAAAAATGTTCAGAGCATAAAATATCTCCTCAGCGGAAAGAAGGACGAGCAGTGGGGAATCACGGTGAACACGGTGGGTACGCAGGTGGTCGAAAAGGGCTATGCGAGCTACCCGCCGGCGGAAAAGCATCCGGAGGGGTTCTATTTCGACGTGAACAAGGGACGGGTGCTCGGCAGTTGGCAGCTTCTCTACATCCATTCGGGGAGGGGGCTGATGTACGACGCGGACGGGGGATGCACCGCGATAAACTGCGGCGATATGATTCTGCTGCGTCCCGGCGTCTGGCACAGCTACCTTCCGGACAGGGAAACGGGATGGGAGGAATACTGGATAGGGTTTCAGGGAGCGGTCATCGAGGAAAGGCTCAGGCACGGGTTTCTCGACAAGACGGTCTATCGCGTCGGCGTGCGCGAGGACATTGTCTCGCTCTACAGCGACGCGATTCAGATTGCCGTCCAGGAGAAGGCGACCTACCAGCAGTATCTCGCGGGAACGGTGAATATGCTTCTCGGCCTCGCGATCTATCACGACACGAACAAGGCCTCGTCATCGGACTACGCCTCGGGCCGTATTGACACCGCGAAGTCGCTGATGAGGGAAAGGTTCACCGAAGAGCTTGACCTTGAGGACATAGCGAAGGAGGCCGGGATGAGTTATTCGTGGTTCCGCAAGAAGTTCCGGGAATGTATGGGAATCTCCCCCGCCCGCTACCTGATGGCTCTGCGCATTCAGGAGGCCTGCCGGCTGCTCGCCGAGTCGTCGATGAGCATCAAGGAAGTGGCCTGGAACCTCAACTTCGGCGACAGTTCCTATTTCTCCGCCATGTTCCTCCGCGAGGTCGGGATGTCCCCCAAGGACTACCGCCGCCGCTTCCGCGTGAATTTTGTGTGAGGGATTCGCTTCCTTTGGGCGCGGTTCCCTTTGCCTTGCCGGCGAGGCCCTTGCAAAGGCGGCGGCAAGGCAAAGGGAGTCTCACACCCTTTGAGGGGTGTGGTTTTGTGAAAAAGGAGACCGCCTTATGAGAGCAAGGCTCTCAACGGCGACCTCCTTTTTCACAAAACGCCCTCGCTTTCGCGAGGGCGACTCCCTGATTTTCAGGTCTTTGCGGAGAGTGAGGGATTCGAACCCCCGGAGGCTTTCACCTCAACAGTTTTCAAGACTGCCGCCTTAAACCACTCGGCCAACTCTCCTGAATCTTTTTCAGACTTTACTTCCTTTCAGAGCGGCCTTAAAGAAACTCTCAGAGAGAAACTTTCGGACCTTGCTTTCAGAAAGGACTGCAAAGGTAGGAAAAAAGAAACACTCTGCAAATATTTTTTCGCTTTTTTTGCTACTTTTTGCGTCTGCCCTCCGCCGGAGCGTCCTGCGATGATGAGGAGACGCCGTCTGCCGGAACGGTGTTGCCGTCCTGTGCAAAGAACTTGTACTGGAAGAAAATCAGGTAGAACGTGCCGACCGTCACGCAGCTGTCCGCGAAATTGAACACCGGCTCGAAAAACTTGAACGGGCGGCCGCCTATCCACGGCATCCAGTCGGGCCAGGTCGTGTCGATGAGCGGGAAATAAAACATATCCACCACTTTCCCGAAAAGGAAAGGGGCGTAATGTCCTCCGAATGAAGCGACCTCGTAAGGCGTTGACTCCGAAAAGACAAGGCCGTAGAAGAAGCAGTCGAAGATGTTTCCGAGAGCCCCTGCCGTGATGAGAGTGAGCCCCACGAGCACTCCTGTAGGAGTCGAAGGACGTCTGCACAATTTGTTAATCCACCAGACGAGGACGCTGAAAAGCACTATCCTGAACAACGAGAGAAGAAGCTTGCCGAACCAACCTCCGAACTTCATTCCGAACGCCATCCCCTCATTCTCGATGAAATAAATCTTGAACCAGTCGCCGATGACGTCAAAATGCTCGCCAAGGGTCATGTTCGTCTTGACGAGTATCTTGATAACCTGATCTATGACAACGAGGGCAACGCCCAAAACTATGAGCCACCTGCCCTTGGACATTCTGAACTTCATAGAGAACGCCTACTGTTTCTTGTTCAGCATCTCCTTGGCCTCTACCGTCAGCGTCGCGTGCGGCACGAGACGAAGCCTCTCCTTGGGGATGAGCTTGCCGGTGACGCGGCAGATGCCGTAGGTCTTGTTCTCGATGCGCACGAGAGCCGCCTCAAGGTTCTGGATGAACTTGTACTGGCGCTGCGCGAGCTGGCCGGCCTCCTCCTTCGAGAGAGCCGAGGCTCCCTCCTCAAGCCCCTTGAACGTAGGGGACGTGTCGCCGATGTCGTTGCTTGACGAGTGCGTGACAACTGCACGCAGGGTGTTGTACTCTTCCTTCGCCTTGGCGAGCATCTCAAGAATTATCTGTTTGAACTCCTGCAGTTCCTCGTCGCTGTAACGGACCTGTACTTCAGGCTCATTGGTTTTCTTTTCCTCTGACATAATATGTAAGTTAATGCTGGTTTATATCTTTTCGACGTCGATGTTAACGGTACCCTCGCCCCATTCGACATCCGAACCCTCCGGGGCATCAGCCATGGTGACGCTGACAGCGAGGGTCTGCGACGCCACATAGTCGGCGTAAGCAGACAAGGCATCGGCAATTTCCGCCCTGTACTCCGGAACATCCGTGAATATGCCCACGCGGACCCTGTCCGTGACCTCGAACCCGCTGTCCTTGCGGAGATTCTGAATCCTGTTTATGAGTTCGCGCGCAATGCCCTCGCGGCGGAGTTCATCGGTGACTGTGATGTCGAGAGCGAGAGTGAGCGGGCCGTCGCTCGCCACGAGCCAGCCCGGCATATCCTCGGAAGTGATCTCGTAGTCCCCCTTCTTCAGGACGACGTCGCCCGAAGGAAGGCTCAGCGTGTATTCATCCGAAGCCTCGATTGCCGCGATGGTCTCCTGCGAAAGCTGAGGGAACGCCGCCGCAATCTCCTTCATCTGCCTGCCGTAAATCTTGCCGAGAGTCTTGAAATTCGGCTTTATCTTCTTCGTTATGATGCCGGCGGTGTCATGGATGAACTCGGCGTCCTTCACGTTCACCTCTCCGAGAAGCAGAGACTTCACCTTCTCGAGCTGTTCCTTCACCTTGTCGTTCAGCACAGGGATGACGAGCTTGGAGAGCGGCTGGCGGACCTTGATGTTCACCTTGCGACGGAGCGCGAGCACCATCGACGAGGCCCTCTGCGCAAGTTCCATCCTCTCCTCAAGGTCCTTATCCACAACGGCCTCATTGTACTGAGGCATAGGAACATAGTGAACCGAGCGGAACTCTCCGTCCTCCCCTCCAGTGAGGTCGAGGTAGAGCCTGTCCATAAAGAACGGCGCAATAGGGGCGGCGAGCTCTGAAACGGAAAGAAGAACCTCATGCAGGGTCTGGTAGGCCGAAAGCTTGTCCGCATCCATCGTGCCTCCCCAGAAACGCTTTCTGCCCAGGCGCACGTACCAGTTGCTCAAGTGGTCGCAGACAAAGGTCTGAATGAGACGGCCGGCCTGAGTCACGTCATAGTCCTCGTAGGCGGCGACGACATCCTTCACGAGCGTGTTGAGCAGGGAGATTATCCACCTGTCAAGCTCCGGACGCTCCGAGTAGGGAATCTGCCCGACTGACGGGTCGAAGCCATCGACATTGGCATAGAGAGCGAAGAACGAATATGTATTATATAATGTCCCGAAGAACTTCCTGCGGACCTCGTCAACGCCCGCCTCGTCGAAGCGGAGATTGTCCCAAGGCTGCGAGTTCGTGAGCATATACCACCGGAGGGCGTCAGCGCCGTATTTGTCAAGCTGTCCGAACGGATCCACGGCGTTTCCGAGCCTCTTGCTCATCTTGTTGCCGTCCTTGTCGAGCACCAGTCCGTTGGAAATCACGCGACGGAAAGCGCACGAGTCGCTCACCATGGTGTGAATGGCGTGGAGAGTGTAGAACCACCCGCGTGTCTGATCGACTCCCTCGGCTATGAAGTCGGCCGTGCATCCGAAGTCCTTGCTTCCAAGATTGCGGAGACCCTCCTGAGCATAAGGCATGGCTCCGGAGTCAAACCACACGTCGATGAGGTCAGTCTCACGAGTCATCTTCTTTCCCGATGGAGAAACAAGAAATATGTTATCGACATAAGGTCTGTGAAGGTCAATCCTGTCATAGTTTTCCTTGGACATATCCACCGGAGAGAATCCCTTGTCCTTCAGAGGGTTGGAGCCCATGATTCCTGCGGCGACGGCCTTTTCGATTTCAGCATAGAGTTCCTTCACGGAACCTATGCACTTCTCCTCCTTTCCGTCCTCGCTGCGCCATATAGGCAGCGGAGTTCCCCAGTAGCGGCTGCGGCTGAGGTTCCAGTCCTGGATGTTCTCAAGCCACTTGCCGAAGCGTCCGGTTCCGGTGGATTCCGGCTTCCAGACAATCGTGTCGTTCAGTTCCATCATCCGCTCCCTCACCGCAGTGGTTCTGATGAACCATGAGTTAAGAGGGTAGTAGAGCACCGGCTTGTCGGTTCTCCAGCAGTGCGGATAGGTGTGGACGTGCTTTTCAATCCTGAACGCCTTGCCCTGAGACTTGAGCATCATGCAGATGTCGATGTCAAGGGTAGGCGCGTCAGGCGCAAGGGATGAGTCGTAGGCGTTCTTGACATATCGTCCGGCCCATTCGGCATAGTCCTCAGAGACATACTTAGCCGCATACTCCGCATCCATATCCTCCATACGGAAGAACCGTCCCTGCCTGTCAACCTGCGCATAGTGGTCGCCGTTCCGGTCAAGGACCATAATCGGCGGCACTCCGGCCTGCCTGGCGACCCTGTTGTCGTCCGCTCCGAAAGTCGGGGCGATGTGGACGATGCCCGTCGTGCCCTCCTCAACCGTGACGTAGTCTCCGCCGATTACGCGGAAAGCCCCGTCAGTCTCCGGTCTGAACCACGGTATGAGCTGATGATACTTTATCCCGAGCAGCTCGCTGCCCTTGAACTCGCCCTCAAGAACCTTGAACGGGACGAGTTTGTCGCCCGGCTTGTAATCCTCCAGTGAGAGTTCGGCGGCCTTAGGGCTGAACCAGCTGCCGACCAGAGCCTTCGCCACCACATAGATTGCCTGTTTCCCCGAATATGGGTTGAAGGACTTCACGCGGACATAGTCGATGTTCGGTCCCACGCAAAGAGCCGTGTTTGAAGGCAGAGTCCACGGAGTCGTCGTCCATGCGAGGAAATAGACAGGAACGGTCTCGCAGCCGAAGAGAATCTGTGACTTCTCGTCCTTGATGACCTCGAACTGCACCGTGGCCGTCGTGTCCTTCACGTCGCGGTAGCATCCCGGCTGGTTGAGCTCGTGGGAGCTAAGTCCCGTGCCGGCCGCCGGAGAGTAAGGCTGGATGGAGTAGCCCTTGTAGAGCAGCCCCTTGTTGTATATGTCCTTGAGGAGATACCACAGAGTCTCGATGTAGCGGTTGTCGTAGGTGATGTAGGGGTCTTTCATATCCACCCAATAGCCGATTCTCTCGGTCAGCGACATCCACTCCTTCGTATATTTCATCACTTCCTTGCGGCAGGTGTCGTTGTACTCCTCGACGGAAATCTTCGTCCCGATGTCCTCCTTCGTGATTCCGAGCTTCTTTTCCACGCCGAGTTCGACCGGAAGCCCGTGGGTGTCCCAGCCGGCGCGGCGCCTCACCCTGAACCCGCTCTGGGTCTTGTAGCGGCAGATCGAGTCCTTGATGGAGCGCGCCATGACATGATGTATGCCCGGCATTCCGTTGGCTGAAGGCGGCCCCTCAAAGAATACGAATTCCGGAGCGCCCTCGCGCAGCTCCAGTGACTTCTCAAACGCACGGTTGTCCTTCCATCTTTCGAGAATCTCGTTCCCGACGGCGACCAGATCCAGTCCCCTATATTCCTTGAATTTCATATATTGTGTTTCTTTTGTCTTATGTTTCCCCAACCCGCACCCGAAG
>DJPQ01000066.1 GCA_002439805.1 Bacteroidales bacterium UBA6408 | reverse complement strand
ACGGCGACTACAGCCGGCTGAACAGCTATCGTGTCGAGCGCTACGGAAGCAGAGTAGCCATAATCGGCCTCGGAGACAGTTTCGCAACCGCGGAGCAGGTGGCAGCGCTCCTTTCCGGGAAAGGAATTGACGCGACTCTGGTGAATCCGCGCTATGCCACCGGGCTTGACACGGAACTGCTGGAGGATTTCAAGGCCGGGCACGAGCTTGTGGCCACGATTGAGAACGGCGTTCTCGACGGCGGCTTCGGAGAGAAGATTGCCCGTCACTACGGTCCGACCTCAATGAAGGTGCTCTGCAAGGGTCTGTGCAAGGAGTTCTACGACCGCGTCTCCTATGACGAACTTTCCCGCCGCAACCGCATCAGCCCTGCCCTCATCGCAGAGGACATACTCGCCGCGCTCGGGGAATAGCAGGTTCAGACGTTTTTTCCGACGGCGTTTTTTCAGCGGATGTTGCGGATGCGTTTTTGAACAATTCTCAATAAGCCAGAGATTTACATTCTATCTATGGCATATCTCGTCCGGAAAGTTTGCGCAAACTTTCCGGATTTTTTGATTTCAAACCGGCCTCTCACGATGCTCCGTTGACGATTATGCTAATTAGCCGCTGAATATTTCATTCAACGGCTAATTCTTCGTTGCTTTGCAGTCGGATTCAAAACACAGCGCATTATGGACGAAAATTACAACGAAAACTACATGAACAATGAAAATCCCGGAGTCTTCGTGAACCTCACCTACGACACCTCGTTCAAGGCGGTCTTCGCCGACAAGGACAACAGGCTTCTGCTCATCGGCCTGCTCAACAGGATTCTGCCGGAAGGCGTGCACGTCGCGGACATCGTGAAGTATCTCGACCGCGAACAGCAGCCCGACACAATCGCAGGGAAGAGGACGCAGCTCGACCTCATCTGCGAGGATGACGAGGGCAGACGGTTTCTCGTGGAGTTTCAACGTGCTCCGGAGGATGACTTCTTCCAGAGGTGCGTCTATTACGGGGCCGGAGCCTATCATGTCCGCCTGAACAGAGGACAGGAATACGGAGAGCTGCGCCCGGTCTATGTCGTGTCGATGCTGAACTACTGCCTTCCGGCGCACTCGGGGCGTGACTGGGACGGAAACCGGATTGTCTCGCACTACATTTTCAAAGAAAATCGAACCGGAGTGATTGCTCCTCCAACAATTTCGATTACATTTGTGGAGCTGGGGAGATTCAGCAAGAGCGAGGAGGAGTGCAGCACGGACGAGGACTGGCTGTTCTATGTGTTCAAGCACAGCGGCTCGTTCACTGACATCCCGGCGGAGATTATGGGGAAGCCGTTCGTCAAGGGCCTGCTTGAGGCCTGCCGGCTCGCCGCCTTCCCAAAGGACAAGAAACTTTTATATGAGAGGAAGATTATGAACGAAATGGACATCATCGCGCAGAAAAAGTATGCGCACAAGGCCGGGCTCGCCGAGGGGATGGCCGAAGGGTTGGCGAAAGGAAGAGCGGAAGGAGAAATATCGAAAGCACGTGACGGAGCTGTAAAGTTTATTGCCGCAGGAGTGCCGGCAGAAACTATAGCCGCTTGTCTTGGATTGAGCATTGATGAGGTGCGAGCAATCGCAGAAGGCAGGTCATAAATTAAATCCCGGCCCGGAGGGGTCGCCTCCGGACCGGGTGCATATGAAGAGAACCCTGAGTTACCTCATTGTCAATAGTTGTATGTCACGCCGTCTATAAGCACTTTGGCATTCTTGTTATCCGCATCGGTGTCCATAATAGCGGAGGTGATGGCTGTACCGTCCGAGTATTTGCAGTTGATGAACTCGATTGTGAACACTGCTGAACCGCTTGGAGAGACAAGGAAATCTGCGGAGAAAGTGCAGTCCTTGACTATCGTCTTGCTGTATGGGATAAGGTAGGCATAGCCACTGGTGCTCTTGCCGAACTTGCAGTTCGTGAATGACACGAGTTCAAGCCCGCTGGTGTAGGATGTCCAGCCCATAAGTTCACTGTCAGTAACGGTAATCTTGCCTGTGCCGCCATCGCAGTTGAACGGATAGGTGTTGTCGAACAGGCAGTTGTCAATCTTAACCTCGTCGCCTGTGTTCCAAATCATGACACCACGGAAGCCTGATTTTCTGAAATCGCAGTCGCTGACTGTGGCTACCGAACCGGCGCCATTGCTTACAGACAGGTCGCTGCCGTAGGTATATTGGCGACCGTTCTTGAATGTGCAACCGGAAACTGTCGAATTTTCGCCGTTCATGGCAAGGCTTGAACCATTTGTAAATGCACCGTTTCCTTTTATGGTAACATTGGAAACTGTGACATCCTTGGCGGAAACTGTCGTCGTGGAAGCGCAGTCGATGACCTCGTTTCCTGTCTGACCGCTGATTGTAGTGCCCTCGGCAAGAGTAGGAAGCGTGTATGTTCCATCGGAGAGGGTGATTTCAGCCTTTTCGTCCGCCGGGATGTTAGCGATTACATCTTCAAGTTCGTCCTGTCCGGAAACTCCGACTGAAATCGGGGCGTCATCCTTTGAAACATAATAGCTATCGCCGACCTTGACGGACTTGTAGCCATCTGCCACGAAGTTTGTGCCAGCGCCTTCGGCCACGCAGTCGGCCGGATTGAATTTCTCGAACTCGCCGCCATAGACTATGATTGACGCAGTTCCGTTCTTACGGTTGTCATCATAACAGTTCAGAACATAGCCATATGGATTTGGAAGACTGGCCTGCTGCTGTATGCTGAAATGACCTCCATATATCTTTGCAGTGCCTTCATAGACATAAACCGAGTGCATATTGCCGACAAATGTTCCGTCTTCAATAATAACTGTTCCGCCGTCCTGAACATCCACCGCAAAGACATCGTCAGCCTTGGCCTTAACCGTACCGTTCTTAATGGTCAGGCTGCCGCCAGCCACAGAGATAAGAGACCAAGAATTAGTGCTTTCATCCCATATATCTGTAGTATTGTTTATGGTATGACCATCAAGGTCAAGAACAACACTCTTCCCGGCAGGAACAGATATGGTTTTATCCAGAACAATATCACCTGCAAGTTTCGCTTCTCCTCCAGTTGCAAAAACAGCCTGAAGTTCAGTGGAAGTGGTGATGTTGTTGAAGTCAATGACATTGTCCGGAGTCTCGAAGGCAGGCTTGATTTCGACGTTGAAGACTACCTGATCGGTGAGGAGGTTGCCGACGATGTTCGTGCGCCAGTTGGACTGAATCGGGGCGCTCGGTACGCTGACTTCAACATTCTGGCCGGCTGCGTCGGTGAAGGTCGCGGTGAGGTTGGTGACATGCTTCTCGCTGATAAGACCCGTCGGGATGATGTAGTTCATCGCGAGGTACTTGTAGTCAACACTCTCTACCGTGATGGTCTCCGGATTGGTCGGAAGGGCGGCGGCCGTGAACGCAGTTTCAACTGTAGTTGTGGCTGTCGTCGGGTTCTTGCCCTCGCCTGCGAACGGGTCGAATACCGTTGCGACGTCGGTTGCAACGACCACGCTGGTCTTTGGCTCGACGCCGGCTGCCTTTGCGGCATCGAAGTCACCCGTTCCGAAGTTCACCTGAGCGAACGGACGGTGAAGCTCGACAGGCTCGGTCATCGCGCCCGTGACCTTGACGGTCTTGACTGCGAAGAATGCATCACGGGTCTCGTCGTTGGCGTCGCCGGCGTAGCTGACCTTGATTTCCTTATCGCCCTTGTCGAAGGTGTAAGGAGCGTTGTCTGCCTGTGCCCAGAAGATGAAGTGGTAGGTCTTGCCCATAACGAGGCTGAAGTTCACCGTTGTCTTGAGGTCGGTGAATGTCGCCG
>DJPQ01000065.1 GCA_002439805.1 Bacteroidales bacterium UBA6408 | reverse complement strand
AGTGCAATCGGAGTCACCGTCACCGTACATTCCTGAACATCCTCCAAATCCGGGTGGATTGCATAAATCGTCGTCGAGCTGATGCTATGGGAAACGAGGGTCAGAAGAACGCCCTCGTCTGTAATCTCTCTATTTTCAATGGAAACAACGCCTTCGTCAGCGACCTCTACCGTGACTTCCTTGGCTCTCGTCACCGGCTCTACTTTCAAAAGAACTTCAGATGTGCCGCCTGCAGGTATCGAAATTGACGCCTCGGCGAACTCCACATCTATCTTCTTCGATTCATCCTCCTTCAGCGCGTCATCGCAGCCTGAAAGAAATAAAAGAGCAGCACAGGCTGCCCCCCCCAAGAGGAATTTACTAAGCTTCATACACTAACCACTAATAATTTCAGAATCCCAAAGTTAGTTTTTCCGAATGACAAATGCAAAACTTTCTCCATTTTTCTGCACTTTTTCTTTCGCCGAACCTCCGTTCCATCAATGCCTTACAGCAACACATTCAAAGTCTGCGCCGCCATTTCCCATTCACATTGAAATCACATCCCCGCCACAAACTTTCAATTCCAAACCAACCCTCCACGAATCAACGAAAAACAATAAGTTTGCGGCCCGGCGCGTCAGAGATTCATTTGTCCCTCAGTTCTTCTGACAACATTTCATAAATATATGCAGAACTTTGGTAATACAGCCCTGTTTGTGGATTCTCAAGCTTTCTGTATGTGTCCGACGACAGGAATACATCTATGGCATGACGCATATCCCATCCATATTCTCCCATCAGCATCATGGTAACATCACTGCTGATGCACTCTATATTAAACTGAATGTCGTTATTCATTGGCTTTTTTCAAGTTTGAGATTGCCCCTTCTGTTCCGAAGAAATACTGTATGAATTTAGGTTTCCCACCTTTCAGACGTCGAATCAGCGTCTTTTTGTCTATATAACCACGGTTGAACTGAAAAAGTTGAGTGCCTACCGCATCATCGGCGATGGGGCCGACGACAATATCATAATCGTGACACGCCCTATCAGTCCGATTCTGCCTGTTCATAAGAATAAAGTCAACCCATTCAAGATTGTATCCATCAAATATTTTGACATTCAGGTCCTCTGACACCAGACAATGTTCGTCAAATTCATACACCGTAATGGTTGGAGAACCCTGTTCTTCTCGAAGAGTCACTTTCTCTGCCCATTCTTCTGCATTCTCAAGACTTGGACTCAAATAGAAACCCTTTCCGAAATCTTTCGCAGTTCGTCCTCGGCTAAGGTCAATTTCTCCAATCAGACAATTTGAACCATGATAAAGTTTCATGACAGATAGCCTCCATTTTTTTTACAGACGGCAGTCATATCATCCACTGAATCTTCGATGGACTGTGTGTGCTCTACACCATAAAATTTGTCGATGAAGTCAAGGCCCTTGAATTTATTCAGATACATATAGGCTGCGGCATTGCTCAAAGAATGCCTGAATGCGAAAGCACCAATGCAGCAATAATAGTAATCCAGCCTATTCCTTATCTCCCGTCTGCTCATATACTTAATCATTAAAGACAACTATCTGCGCGAAGTTAGCACTAATTGTCGAAGATACAAATTTTTATTTCTCACCAAGCACTCACCAAACCGTAAGTTCCGCACCCGCCACATCACATATCCTCAGACGGTCTCAAAGTTTATGGCGGTAAACTTTATGGCCATAAACTTTCGCGCATATAAGACAAAAAAAACAACAAGCCCAACATTAAGTTCTATTTCATGCGGTTCAGGAAGCACTCCACGGTGTTTTCCATTAGGGAGCAGATTGTCATCGGCCCGACGCCGCCGGGTACGGGAGTGATGACGGAGGCCTTGGGGGCAACTGAGTCAAAATCGACGTCGCCTACGAGCTTGCCGGTTTCTGGATTGCGGCTGATGCCTACATCGATTACCACCACTCCGTCGGAGACCATGTCGGCGGTGACCAGATGCGGGTGGCCGGTCGCCACCACAAGGATTTCGGCCTCACGGGTCACTGAAGGAAGATCCACGGTATGGCTGTGGGCGATGGTGACGGTGGCGTTCTCGTTCATCAGCAGACGCGCGACCGGCATACCGACGATGTTGCTTCGCCCGACCACGACGGCCCTCTTGCCGTCAATCTTCACGTCAGCGGCCTTGAGCATCCGGATGATGCCCTTGGGGGTACAGGGAAGCGTGCAGGGACGGTTCTGGTAGAGAGCGGCGAGATTGAGCGGATGGAAGCCATCCACATCCTTTTCCTGCGCGATGGCCGCCACGACCTTGCTTTCGCTGATGTGCTCCGGAAGGGGAAGCTGGACAAGGATGCCGTCAACGCCGTCGTCGGCGTTGAGGTCGGCGATGAGGTCGAGGAGTTCCTGCTCGGTGATTGTCACCGGACGGCGGATGGTGGTGTTGCGGATGCCGACAAGCGCCGAGGCCTTGGCCTTGCCGGCGACATAGGACTCGCTCGCCGGGTCATTGCCGACGAGGACGACGACAAGATGCGGAACACGCCCGTACTTTTCCGGGAATCCCTTGACCTGCTCCGCGAGCTGCGCCTTTATACTTGCTGACAAATCCTTTCCTGACAATACCATGCCCTTTCCTCCTGTAATTTTAATCGTTGGAAATTTCCCCCGAAGGGGCACAAAGTTACACAAAATAAGAGTATAAAAAAAACTAAAGATTTCTCACTGCGTGCGAAATGACAGAAAAAAAGAGACCCGGGTGATTTCTCACTCGGGTCTCTCGAAGCGTGGCGACGACCTAC
>DJPQ01000073.1 GCA_002439805.1 Bacteroidales bacterium UBA6408 | reverse complement strand
ATCTTCGCCACTGCAGCGCTATGCACGAACACCGCCACCTGATACCCCACAATCAGGAACACCAGCGCAATCGACCCGACCACAAACGATGATTTCAGTACATCCTTTTTCATTTGTTCAAAACTTCGCCATCAACTTATCTCTTATTTTTAAGGTCACAATGTGTTACCTTAAACAATCTTCCGTCATCAAGTGAAAGCGGAAGCCTTTGTTTTGCGGAGCGAAGTTGCGCACAAACCCATATTCTGTCAATAGCTAATCGAAGATTTATCGATTTTTATATGAAAGTTTTTCTCTTTTTATATGTTTTTTCGATTTTTATATACTGTTTCTGATGTTGGCTGTCAGGCTATGTAGCAGACGCTGTCTTCCGCCTCGGTTCTTTCGCATAGTCCGGATGAATGGAACAGGAAGAATCATATGTTCTCTCATTTAATGAGCGATTTCCTGAAGCATGCCGGGCGCCGCTGCGCCTTCGCCGGGAGCGGGGCCTGGGTGGTGCTGTCGGAGAT
Source organism: Bacteroidales bacterium UBA6408 (assembly GCA_002439805.1). Classification (GTDB taxonomy): domain Bacteria; phylum Bacteroidota; class Bacteroidia; order Bacteroidales; family UBA932; genus Cryptobacteroides. The sequence continues at coordinate 12,944 of DJPQ01000073.1, read as the reverse complement.
TGAGCAGAGTATAAAGCGCAAGATAGAAGCGGTTGGAAAGCCGCTTAGGGATTGGGATGTGAGCATCAACTATGGAATCAAAACAGGCTTCAACGATGCGTTCATAGTTACAACTCAGAAGCGCGATGAGATTCTCGCCTCATGCCGAACAGATGAAGAACGGGAGAAAACATCGAACATTATTCGACCGATTCTTCGCGGCCGGGATATTAAGAGGTACAGTTATGACTGGGCAGATTTGTGGCTAATTTGGATTCCTTGGCACTTTCCTCTCCACCTTGACACAACTATACAGGGAGCATCCGAAATTGCAGAAAATGAATTCAAAGAACAATATACAGCCGTTTATGAGCATCTTTTGCAATATAAGAAGCAACTCTCTGCAAGGAATAAAGCGGAAACTGGAATCCGATATGAATGGTATGCCCTGCAAAGATGGGGCGCTCAATATTGGGACTTTTTAAGTCAGCATAAAATTGTATGGAAAAGGGTTGGGTCAATATTGCGTTTTTCTTATGATGAGAATCAATTCCTAACATTGGACAGTACTTGCTTCGCTGTTGGAAAAAACATAGAATATATCTGCTGCGTATTAAATTCTTCAATGGGGCATTACCTGCTAAAGGATGCGCCTCAGACAGGAACAGGTGATTTGCTGATTAGTGTCCAAGCCATCGAACCATTGAGACTTCCCATCATATCAGAAGAGGATGACAGTCTCTTTATTGGCTGGTTAAATCAACTGATACTTTCACAGGACGGGACCTCACTCGAACAAGTTGTTTTAAATAAAATCTTTGATTTGTATGGTCTGACTCCTGTTGAGCGCGAGTTTATTAAGACTAATTTTAGTTAATCTCAATAAACCCGATTGCTTCCCGCTCACTGTCAGATAAACCATATAGGTCAAACAACATTTCATCAATTGAAATTGCCTTTTCTTTTGAATAGGCAGTCTGTATGTCTTTGACAATGGCCTTAAATTTCTCATTGATTTCATTCTGCACTTCAAGAACGGGGATTTTATCAAAAAAGATTTTGCTGAGTTCTCGTGTTCCTCCTTGCAGTTCCGGAAAAGAGTCCCGGAAGCAAAATTTGAATATTGAAGAGTTGAAGAATGCAGTCAGATATGCCATATTTTGTCCTGTTATGATAAAGCACTTTTGATTTGTCATAAAACCATTTTCGTCATATACGAATGGCATAAACTTCGTCATATTAGGGTACACAATCTTCGGCTGAAAAAATTCCTCCACATAACTTATGCTATCTTGAGTCTCAAACCATTTGTTGTTGGTCTTTTTCCTTGCCTTAATATGTTGCCCATCAACAACATATTCTTTACCCGTCTGTTCAAGACGTTCCATTCCGAATGAGAGAAGGTGCTCCTTAATGGCGGGATATTGCTCTATATCATAGTGCATGGACGGGAAAGTCGCAATCAGCCACAGGTCTGCCCATTCATAAGAGTAGCGTTTTATATCCCGTCCCCTCAAAATCGGTCGTATTATCTCACAGGTTTTCGTCCGCTCCTCGTCATCCTTACAATTTGAAAGTATCTCATCCCTCTTTTCAGTGGTAATGATAAAGGCATCGTTATACCCGGTCAGTATGCCGCGATATATGTTGATGTCCCAATCCTTCAATGGCTTCCCGATGGCCTCAATCTTCTTTTTTATACTCTGCTCAATCTCCGACAGCACCACCCAGGCCCCGCTCCCGGCGAAGGCGCAGCGGCGCCCGGCATGCTTCAGGAAATCGCTCATATTATTGATGACATCCCTGTCCCTGTTTGTGGCCACCGCACAGAGGGTATCTCCGGCATTCGAAGCCTTGGAGAAAAGCAGTATGTTCGTATCTACTGTAGCGTTCTCAAATACCTTCACTCCGGCGAAGTCGATGAGCAGTTGAGGATTTGTATTTTCGGTCAGGAAAGCTCGGGTCTTTTCACCGTAGCCGGCCCGCATCCACTTGTTTGAGGTAATGAAACATAGTTCTCCGTCAGGTTTCAGAAGGTCATGACCGAGTTCATAGAAGAGGCAATAGATGTCTCCGGTACGCTCATAAGTCCTGTAACCCATCTTTGCGAGGGCATCGGCGCTCCCGCCCATCTTCTGAAGCTGGATGTACGGAGGATTGCCTATGATGCAGTCGAAGCCGATGAACCGCCCGTCCTCGTCAAGCACCTCCGGGAACTCGATGCGCCACTCGAACGCCTCGATGTAAATCCTGTTGTCGCGAATCTCGTCAAGTTCCTTCTGAATCTCCGCAATTTTGGCGCGCAGAGCCTTTTTCTTCTTCTCGTTCTGAACCGACACCTTGCGGCTGACCTCAAAGAGTTCGGGAGCTTCAAGGTCGCAGAGTTCCTTCTCAAGTGCAGTCTTTCGCAGCAGGAGCGGGTCGTGACGGCTGATTTCCGTCTTGAGACCGGTCTTAATCCTGCGGATAAGCTCGTCAAGTTCGCGCTTTTCCTCCTTGTTGTGCGCGTTCTTGTAGTTACTTACTGCGCGTTTATAGTCCCCGATTGACAGACAGGTCTTGCGCAATATTTCACTGATGTCCTGATTGAGCCCGAACTTGTGCAGCAGTGAGTTGCCGACCTTTATGTTGATGTCGATGTTCGGCAGAGTCTCAAGTTCGGTAAATTCGCTTTCCTTGGTGTAGAACGCATTTTTCAGAAGTTCAATCCACAGACGCAGACGGCAGATGTTCACTGCGTTCGGATTCAAATCGACACCGAACAGGCAGTTTTCGATGATTTTGCGTTTCTCTGTGAACAGCGTCTCCTGAACTCTCTGGCTTTCAGCATTTCCCGGAATATATGCGAACGGATTCCCCTCCTCGTCAGACACCATAAGTTCGTCGTTTTCTATGACGATGCTGTAGTCCTGTTTCTTGATGCGTCGTCCCTCCGGATCTGTCAGAATGCCGAGGTCATATTTAATCCATATAATCTCGTTAAGCACCGACACGAGAAAATGCCCGGAGCCCACGGACGGGTCGCAGATTCGCAGTGAATCCACGATTTCGTTTGCTTGGCGTATGTCGTCTATGTCCTTGTCCCGCAGGGCATCATAATCCCGGCAGGTCCATCCCATGGCCTCGTTGAACTTCCTGACGACAGCCCTCTTCAGGGTCTCATGGCTCATCCACATTGTGATTGCACCGGGAGTGAATACCGAACCGTCTTTGTGCCCGTTGATTTTCTCGAAAATGAGTCCGAGAACTGAAGCGTTGATGAGGGTCTTGGCGTTCTCGTGAATCTCGTCAGCTCCCTCTCCGGAAAAGTCGTAGGCATCAAGAAATTCGAGGAGATAGCGAAGTGTCGGAAGTGTCTTGTGACGCGGCTTGTTGCCGTCACGAAGCACGGTGCCGGAGAAAAGCGGCATTTCGGAGTCTTCAAGGTTGCTGATGCGGATTGTCAGCCTTTCCAGCGGGCTGAGTTCAAAAAGCGAGCTGTTGAGGTAGGGGATGCGTCCGTATTTTGCGTTTATATGCTCCTGCCGGTCTTGAGGGCGCTTCGCGAGTACTTGAAAGAAGAGTTTGTTCAGTTCGTCGTAGTCAGTAATCATCTGCGGCTTCATGAAGGCATAGAGCACCTCTCCTTTATGGTATTTCAGCATCTGTGCCTCAAGCAACTTCATGAACAGAACCCGGTTCACCCAATTGATGACGAGAGACAGGGCCACATTGAACAGCTGCTCGTCTCTGTTCGCTCCGAAACGGGAGAGCTTTTCTACCCTGTCAAGCCAATCTTCGGAGTCGAGAATCGTGATAGTACTCTCGATGAGCGAGGCGCGGTTGCGTTCGGACGGCTTCTTCCGTGCGATGATGCGCCTGCTGCCTTCCTTGTCTTCGATTTCCTCGAGTCCGATTATGTGCAGCAACTCGCTATAGAACTTGACATTAAGCTTGTTGCTGTCCGTTTGGAACTGTTTTTTCAGCAGATTTTCCGGACTGAACACTTTGTATAGGCCAATGAGCCTGCGATCGTCTCCCCGGTCGAGTGCCTTGCGGTAGTCCCTGATGTCGAACCATGTGTATTCGAGCGAGTCTGCAACCTCGGCGATGCATGGCGCGGCAATTTCCTTATAGAAGAAATCTGTCTTCTCCGATGTCAGAACTCCTGAGTTGAACTCATCGAAGCGTTTGAGGAGTTTCTTGTTGGAAAAGAATGCACGTTCAAACTCCTGTGCGTCGAAGATGAAATACTCATATATATTGGTGACAATCAGTTTCTTGAGCGCAATGTTGCGTTTAGACACCCTTTCCCGCAGCCAATAGAGCAGCAGTTCCTGCACTGCCTTGCGGTTCAAGTTACCGCGCTGTGCCATTTCGGAGACATTCGTCGGCATCTTTACCTCAAAGATGACCCCGACGGGAGCCTCTACACTGTTCCCGAGGTGTATTGCGCAGTCAATCTTGCCGTTTGGCGAAACTTTGTAGTCCTGTCCGTAGAAAGTCAGCTTCAGGAAATCCATTAGGTCTCCCTTCACCTTTTCTTCGGTGTCAACGGTTTCAATCTGTTCGTAAAATATTTTCAGTTGTCTTCTGAATGTATCGAAATCGGTCTTTGCCAACGGCTGTTGGCGGTATGCCCTGTTGAGGGACTTGAGAATAGTGATGTCAGGCATTGCAGTGTCTTATGGGATTGACTGCAAATCTACTGAAAAAGCCCGAGTAACACAAATTTTATCTTTTGGTCGCGTCATTTGGCGCGTCATTTCGTTGTCTTGTGCCGGATGCGCTAAAAAGCAGAGTGTCGGTAATTTTGCAAAAATTACCGAGTAAATCTTGGCCTTGGTCATATACAATGGTGCGATTTCTCTTGTTCCGGCATCTTGAACCGGATGAAGCGGGAGAGGGTGTTGCGGTCAACGTTGCAGATTTTGGCAATCTTGTTCTGGGACATTCCGATTGCCCGGAGTTCCGCGATGAGGTTGCGCTTGCGGTAGAGTTTGTGCTTTTCCACGGCGGTCTTGCGACCCTTCGGTCTGCCGAGCGTGACGCCTTCCGCCTTCCTGCGGGCGAGCGCTTCCTTTGTCCGCTGACTGATGAGGTTGCGCTCGATTTCGGCGGACAGACCGAAGGCAAAGGCGAGAACCTTGCTCTGGATGTCCTCGCCGAGGCGGTAGTTGTCCTTGATTGTCCAGACTTTGCATTCGCGGGTCATGCAGATGTTCAGAATCTCCATAATCATGAAAAGGTTCCTGCCGAGCCTCGACAGCTCCGCGCAGATTATCAGGTCGTCCTTCTGAACCCTCTTCAGCAGTTGCCCGAGCTGCCGCTTGCTGTAGGACTTCGTGCCGCTGATGGTCTCCTCAATCCAGCCGTCGATGTTCAGACTCTCACGCGCACAGAAATTGGTAATCTCAAACCGCTGGTTCTCGACGGTCTGCTTGTCGCTGCTCACTCTGATGTATCCATAAACCATTGTTCGAATCTTTACAAGTTGCATGACCCGGAACAAGACGAGAATCGGGTCTGCACGGCGAATTTCCGTACAAACCCGAATATTGTCAATGGCAAATCGAAGATTTATCGATTTTTATATGAAAGTTTTTCTCTTTTTATAGATTTCTTCACTGTCGTAACCTTTGGGGGCTCACGGCATATCCTACAGCGACTTTACGGTATCAATGTCAAGTCCTATGCAGTTTGCAATTATTTCCGGTGAGACACCGGCTTTCAGTAAGTTCTTGGCATGTTCAATGCCGGCTTTTTCCATACCCTTCTCGATACCCTTCTCGATACCTTTCTCGATACCTCTTTCCATACCCTTCTCGATACCTTCTTTGATACCTTCTTTGATACCTTTCTCCCAGCCTTCAGCATATCCGGTTTCCTGCGCATATTCGCGCTGCGCAATTATGTCACGTTCCAGCATCATACTCCGTTCGTAGTTTAGTTTCTTGTCTTCTGAGAAGGCGGCGATTCTACAGGCTTCCAACAGTTTGTTAAAGAATGGCCTGCTGCGTATTTCTGCCGGTATCTCCATCAAAGAAGAACTGTGGCGGAACACATAAAGCAGCCAGTCCAATTCACTTTTGCAAGATTTCTCGCTCTTTGTAAACCTTTCTAATTCCACAAAGGTAACAGAAATTGTTGACGGAGCAATCTCTCCGGTTCTTTTTTCTGAAAAAATATAGTGTGAGATGAGGTTGTCCGTATTCCATAACTCATCCTTTTCGTGTGACAGCCTGTAGTTAAGGAATCCTACTGAATAGACAGGTCGGAGTGCAGTATATTTCTCTGTTTCTTTGAGGCTTATGTGATATGCTCCGGACGCGTAATAGACGCAGCGCTGGAAAAATGCGGCCTCGTAACTCCTTTGAACCTCTACGAGGAATCTTTCTCCGGAAATTCCTTCACAGATAATGTCCAGTTGCGTCCGTTTTCCTGTTGGCGTATCTTTCCCCTGCTCTCTGTCAAGGTATCTTTTGATGTCCTTGACTCTTGCTTCGGTTGGCAACACGCAGTTCAGAAGTCTGATTAGGAGGTGTTTGTTGGCTTCGTCCGCAAAGACGGCCTTGAATCCGGCATCGTAGGTAAGGTCGACGAAAACGCCTTTCTCGGAAATGTTGTTCGATGATTCGCTCATAATGCAAAAAATTAGAATGAGCCGCGAACATATATGAAAAAATCCTGACTGAACCTCGAAAAAAGAAAAACAAGATATAAAAAAAGAAAAATGTGGCGAAGAATGGCGGCCTGAATGTGAAACGGTGCATATTTTTGATGTTGGGACTTGGATTTCTCGGGGGGGGGTAGCTATATTTGCGAAAAATTATTGAACTATGAAAAGATATGCATTCTTGACAGTGGCTCTTGCCGCGCTTTTTTGTGTTTCATGCGACAACATCGGGCAGCCTGATATTTCGGGTGAAAAACCAGACATCGAAAATCCCGAAGGCGGCTCGACGGAAACTCCGACGGGCACGGTGAAGCACCCTTATGTCAAACCCGAAAATCGTATTTCCAGCATAGTGCGAGACTATGGAGACAATGAGCAGTCTGTATATACATTTGAGTATGATGATAAGGGAGAGATGTCGGTTATGACCGTCTATGAAGGCGTTAAGTCCAATTCCTGCACTGTCGTGGATGTGTGTTCGTACAATTTCACGCGGGAAGGGAACAGTATCAGACTTTTATACAAGGACACATTTGCTGACTATGCTTATGATTGGGATGAAAGCGGCTGCATCGACATCGGAAACGGCAAGAAGGTGAGAGCTGACCGTGTGTGGGCATTTGATTGGCTGCGCAGGCAGGTGCCTCCCGTCGGTTATGAGGAGGGGACGGAAAATTTCATATGCGAGTGGACGGGGAGGGATATGGTTTTTAAATGCCCCGCAGAAGAATTCGAGGAAAGCTTTACCTATGATGAGGACGGAAACCTTCTTTCACGGTATGAAAGCGACTCCCGGAACGTCTGGATTGCCGGAGACTTGAAAAAATCCACATGCAGTTGCTATATCTATAGTGAGGGACGCGAGGATACTTTTACATATTCGGATGATGACAATGTGTTTTGTGGCGTCAGCATAATGTCTCTGCTGCAGTGCTCGTATGGTTTTGAACCTTGGGGCGTTTATGACGAGTACATGAATGACCTCATATATGGACTCCATACGCGGCATCTTCCGGTAGGCCATCAGCTTAAATACACTTTGTACGGAACGGAGTATCACGAAAACGATGACATCACCTACGAAAGGGACGGCGAAGGGAGGATAGTGAAGGTCATCAGCACGCCGCGGGAAAGCCGCAGGGGTAATCTGCAGACATATCCTGAGACCTACACAATCAGTTATGCGGAGCCATTTCCTAAAATTGCAGTTGTGGAGCCGGAGCCGGAGCCGGCGGATGTTCTGGACAATCAGAGACTTGAAACGGCAATGACGCTTGGTGACTATGAATTTAACACCGTCAGTTATCATTGTCATCCTTGCGTGGTCTCCACTTACAAGGATGGTCATAAAGAGAATTCAGACGAACACTATGCCTCCGCTTTCGGCAGCGTGGGCTTCTCTGTCGAGACTTGCGGCTTGATGATGGACGACCCTCGTCCGTCACATTCCATCAATTATGGCTGGCTTATTTCCATGGATGAATATAAGGGCTTGAAAAGGCGTCCTCTCATTTCAGATGAGGGCATTCGGGAATATGTGGACTCGTATGGCACTAAGGAATACCAGAAAGCATTCAAACTTGATTATGGGGCAATGTATTTCTTTGTGCTGCTCTGCTGGAAAGACAATTCCAAAACATCTGATGAATACGATTATCTGCCTCTGTGGAACGGGAGTAAATTCGATTTTGTTTCCATTGAGGAACTGCTTGGAGAGTATGCGCGGCAATATGATCCTGACAAATTAACGCTGACGGCCACAGGGGATTGGGAGCAATCCGACAAATTCGAATATGATGGACAGGTTCAATTCACATTCAGACAGCCATTGATGCTTTCGTTGCCGGACAAAACAGTGTTGTGTGAATATACTGCGGACGATATTGTGGGTGTGAAAATGAAATGACGGCTTCTGAACATCGGAATCCGCAATATGGAAAATCAGAAAAGGCCCGCTGGTGGGAAAACCACTGCGAGCCTTTCCTGATTCTGAGTTTATTCTACCTTATCACATACTCATTCTCCATGCGGGCGTAGGCCTTGCCGGACTGGGCTGTGTTGACATTGCGGAAGGCTTTCTCAACGGCTTCGAGCGGAGTGCCGGCGAATATTACCGGAGTGCTCTGGCTCTGGAACGCCGCGAGGAGGGCTTCCCATGTGGTCTGGGCTGCCGGGTAGGAGACGATGTAGAAATTGTCGAGACCCATGCTGCCATCGACCGTGTTGGCCGCCTTGAGAAGGGCTGCCTCAAGGCCACCTATTTCATCCACAAGCCCTATTTCGAGCGCGTCAGCTCCTGTCCACACGCGACCCTGCGCGATGGAATCCACATAGGTCTTGCGCAGGTCACGCCCTTCTGCCACAATGCCGGTGAACTCGTCGTAGATGTGCTCCACGCTCTTCTGCTGGTAGGCAATCTCGTCCTTGTCGAGTGCGCGCATTCCGGAGTACATGTCGCTGTGCCTGTTGGAACTGATTGACGTCACGTTCACGTGGGCGAGTTCCTTGACCGTCTTTCCGAATTCAGGGATGAGGCTGAACACGCCGATTGAGCCGGTGAGGGTCGTCGCGTCGGAGAAAATGTAGTCGCAGCCCGCTGAAATCCAGTATCCGCCGGATGCCGCGTAGTTGCCGTAGGAGGCTATGAGAGGTTTCTTTTCCTTGAGAAGCTGGAGTTCCTTGCGAATCTTGTCGGAGGCGAGGACGCTTCCGCCCGGAGAACTTACTCGGAGGACAACGGCCTTGATCATGTCATTCTCGCGAACTGACGCGATGATTTCGGCGAAGCGGTCTCCTGCTACATTCTCGATCTCGCGCCCATCGACGATTTCACCGTCGGCGTAGATGACCGCAATCTGGTTCGTGCTGAACTTCAGCGCTGTGGTCTTGGCTGCAACATAATCTTCAAAAGGGATGAAACTGATGTCGTTGATGTCCTCGGTCATATAGAGAGTGCAGAGCTTCTCCACCCTTTGCTCACGAGTAAGCACTTCGTCTGCGAGTCCGTATTTCACGAAATCCTCCGGCTCGCAAAGCTCAAGATTGTCAATCAGTTCGTTAAGCTTCGACAGTTCAATTCCGCGCGAAACCGCAATCTGCGACGCCCAGCTGTTCCAGATGGAACTTATCATCACCTGATTCTGCTCGTAGTTCTCCGGAGAAATCTTGTTCTTGATGTACATCTCACCGGCTGACTTGTACTTTCCGTGGCGGATGAGCTGCATGTTCACGCCGAGCCTGTCGAGCACATCCTTGAGGAAAAACATCTGCGAGGACAGTCCTATGAGCGTGTTCATCCCGCCCTTGCTGCCCGTGACATAGACCTTGTCCGCGACGCTGGCAAGGTAGTAGCTCGCGTTTGAAGGGTTCTCCGTGAACGCCACGATTGCCTTTCCGCTGAGCCTGAAGTCCGCGAGAGCCTTGCGGAGCTCCTCGATTTCTGCGATTCCTCCCGAAATGCCGTCGGGACGGAGATAGATGAACCTGATTCCCGGGTCGGCGGCGGCCATCTTCACAGCCTGCACCGCGTTCCACATTCCGACGCTCGTCGGCTGCGTTCCCGTGGAGAACACTCCGTTAAAGTCGAACGGCTTTGTCTGCTCGTTCAGCACGATGTTCGAGAGGTCCATGTTGAGGACTCCCTCGTTAGCAATCACGGGAGTGTCAGACGACGACAGCGCGGCGACGGAGCCGATGAAACTGAACATCATCACCACCCAGATTACCGAGAAAATCAGCATCCCGGCCACCACAGCCAGAAGCATTTTTACAAAATCTTTCATAATCTTTACGGTTTTATTTTGTTCTTTGTTCTTATGCAAACTGATATTGCCAAATGTCAATGAACAATTTGACGCGAAATTATGCAATAACACGCAAAGTTATGAAAAATGGGGATATTTTTTAACGAACTATTGATATTTTAGAAACTGAACTGCCGAAATCTGTTTGCAACCCGGTTGCACTTTCGGGGAATGGCTTTTGTTGGTTTCCGCCCTGCCTTTGCGGACGGAGTGCGTCTTCTGTCTTTTGCACGCGGCTTAGGTCCGTCCGTTTCGGCAAATCTTGCATCGCGGATATGAACAGGACTATATATTTTATTGCCGCGCTTTTGCTGTGCGGCGCGACGGCACTCAGTGCCCAGACCCCGGACACGACGGGGATTTACGGAGAGAGGCAGGACAGCCTTGAGGCTGCGGTGTTCACGGGACATCAGAGCGGGAACTATCTTCCCCGGGGAAAGGAAATCAGGACTGAGGTCATCTCGGCGGCGGGGCTGTGCAAGATGGCCTGCTGCAACCTCGCTGAGAGCTTCGAGAATTCGGCGAGCGTGACCGTCGGTTATTCAGACGCCGTCACGGGAGCCCGGCAGATACGCCTTCTCGGCCTTTCCGGGGTCTATACCCAGATGCTTGACGAGAACCGTCCCGTGATGCGCGGGCTTTCGGCTCCTTTCGGACTTTCATACATCCCGGGACAGTGGCTGGAGAGCATCCAGATTGCCAAGGGCTCGACGTCGGTCATCAACGGCGTGGAGTCGATGACCGGACAAATTAACATGGAGCACCGCAAGCCCACGGACGAGAAGCCGCTTTTCATTAACTACGCGGCCATGAGCGACTCCAAGATGGACTTCAACATAGCTTCCTCTCTTCAGCTGAATGAAAACTGGAGCACCGTCATCCTCGGTCATGTCTCCGGGAACTTCGCCGCGACGGACCACAACCACGACACCCTCCTCGACGACCCCAGGATGCTTCAGTTCAATCTCGCCAACCGCTGGCTCTACTACGCTCCGAGCGGCGTGCAGGTTCGCTTCGGCGTGCGTGCGCTGCGGGACAGCAGGCTCGGCGGGCAGATGCTCAAGGATGAGGCGGGCAAGAAGCATTTTTATGATCATGACAACTACAAGCTCGACGGTCTCGCTGAAGACGAGCTGAATCCGTGGGGCTCGGACATCCTGAACCGCTCCATAAACGGTTATCTCAAGGTCGGCATTCCCCTGAACGAGGACAACTCGCAGAACATCGCGCTCGTGGGCGACTACAGCTATCAGGACATGAACTCTTGGTTTGGCTCCACGACCTATCTCGCCGGCCAGCACTCCGGTTTTCTTAATCTCCTCTATCAGAATGAGGTGAATGAGAACCACAAGTTTACTCTCGGCCTGAACGGGGTTCTTGACAGCTACAACGAGGACTTTGCAAGGCAGTACCGGGGCATTGCGGCTTCCGAGGCCTTCGCCGGCGTGACGAACCTCGGAAATGCCGGGATATTCGGTGAATATACATTTCACCTCGGAGACAAGTTCTCGACGATTGCGGGTCTTCGCGGAGACTGGTATTTCGCGAAGAACGGAACTCTCGAAGGCTCTCCGTTCTCATCGAAGCCCCACATATCACCCCGCCTTACATTGAAATATTCCCCGATTGAGGAAATCGTCATACGTGCGAACGGCGGCAGGGGACTTCGGTATTCGACGCCTCTTATCGACAACATCGGAGTTTTCTCAACGGGGAAGACTTTCAGCGGCGCGTTCAACGACCACATTCTCGAAGACGCATGGACCTTCGGTGGCAACGTGACCTATTATATGCCTTTCGGCGCGTCGTCCAACACCTACCTCAGCGTCGATTATTTCCGCACCCAGTTCGTGCAGCAGATGGTCGTCGATTACGAACATTTCCCGAATAAGATTGATTTTTACGCCCTTGACGGACGGCGCTCGTTCACGGACAACATCCAGCTGGACTTCAATGTCGAGCCTGTGGATCGTTTCACCGTCACGGCAACTTTCCGCTACACCAACGCGAAGATGGAACTTGCCGACAAGGGCCTGGTCGAAAGACCGCTCACAAGCCGCTGCAAGGGCGTTTTGAACCTCCAGTACGCACTTCCGATGAACAAGTGGATTTTCGACTTCACGGCTTCGGTGAACGGTTCGTGCCGGGTCTATGACTTTATGGTGAACATGAAGGACGCTGACGGGAATTTGCTTTACCCCAATGGGCGTACTCCGGTCTATCCGCTTTTGTATGCGCAGGTTACGAAACGGTTTAAGGGACTGGACATATATGTGGGCGCGGAAAACCTGACGAACTACAGGCAGAAAGTTGTGGTCTCAGGGGATACTTTGGCTGATGGACACATCGACCCGCGTTCGCAGTCCTTTGACGCCAGCTGCATCTGGGGCCCGCTGATGGGGATTAAGGTCTATGCGGGGCTGCGCTACACATTATGGAAATAGGTAAAATTTTGCAAAAAAAGGCACTTGCTGCGTTACGATTGTCGTCCAAATCCTCACAACCAT
>DJPQ01000026.1 GCA_002439805.1 Bacteroidales bacterium UBA6408 | reverse complement strand
CTATCAGTCTTTTCAATGAACTTCTCAGTGCCTTTCGTATGGGCTCTCCGACTGCCTTGCGGCTCTTGAAATACCCCCGTTTCCGAAAGGGATTGCAAAGGTACGCCTTTTTTCTTTACCTGCAAACTTTTTCGCAACTTTTTTCAAACTTTTTTGCACTTTTTTTTCGACGGCAAATACAGCCTGACGGCTAATCGACTGGACGACACTGGGTTAAAGGGAACGAGAAGAATGTTCAGTTCTCGACGGTAAAGCCGACGGAGGCGGAATTGCCGGAGGCGTCGACGGCGGTAATGGTGTGGGAGCCTCGTGAGGGGCGGAGGGAAAGACTGTGGATGAAGCGGGTCTGCCCGACATAGTCTGAGTCGAGATGCCAGAAGACTTCTGTTTCCGGATTGAGGTGGGCAGCGGTGAATACGACTTCGCCGGGCGAGCCGTCGAGAGATGTCGGGATGAAGATTGAACTGCCCGGCTCGGGATAGATGAACGCCAGCGGAGAGGATGACTCGGGAGAGGAAGACCCCGGAAGAAGCGGCGGGAGCGGGACATAGTCCGGATGGGAGCGGCGATAGTACCATTCCATTGCAGGAGGAAGCACGAAAAAATTTCTCACTGCGCTTCCGGGAGCAGGAGAGGAGAGCCGATGAGAGCCGTTATGAGACAGAAGGACGCTCCTGTGATAGGGGCAGACGGAGGTTCTCAGTCCTGCCGGAGGTATAATCAGAGAATCACGTTCCTCGCAGAACTGTCCACACAGATGTCCCGACTTCCGGCATATTTCCGCATAGACATATTCCTCACGCTCCGGTTCGTCGAACCATTCTGACGGCGGCAGCATATTATATATGTCAAAGAGGACCGGACCGGCGGTACGAGCCCCGACAAGCCCGGAAGCGGATTCACCGTCCGCATTTCCCGCCCAGACCCCGACGGCATAGTCCCGTGTCACTCCTATTGCCCACGCATCACGGAACCCGTAGCTCGTGCCTGTTTTCCATGCCACCTTTCTTAGAGACGGCACGAGTCTCCAGTCCATCTCGTCCGGACGGTTCACCTCCTTCAGAGAGTCGAAAATCCAGTAGAGCGCACAGCGCGACGTAAGCGGCCAGTCCTGCGGAATCCAGCCTGTCCGATGCTGATAGAATGCAGACATCGCCGCGTACATCCGCGTCATCTCGAAAAGTTTCCCCTCCGCGCCGCCGAGAATCAGCGAGAGTCCGTAGTCCGAAGCGGCACGGGTGAGGGTCGTCATCCCGGACTTTTCCAGGAAATCATGGAAATTAGTTATGCCGTATGTGCGTAACATCCTGACACAGGGAACATTTAGGGAACGGGCAAGAGCTTCGGAGGCAGGGACGGCTCCCGAAAAGCGGAGATCAAAGTTCTGCGGAGCAAAGCCGTTCACGTTCAGAGGCGTGTCCGGAATGAGGGTGTGCGGAAGAATGTCTCCGGCCTGTAGCATCGCACCGTAAAGAAACGGCTTCAGGACGCTGCCTGTGCTGCGTGGGGAATCGGCAATATCAACGAGGGCTCCGTCACGAAAGTCGGAAGGATTGGCATTGCCGCAGTATGCGAGCGTCGCGCCGGTACGGACATCGACAATGACAGCAGAAAGGTCACGGATTCCGATGCGTGAAAATTCGTCGTTCCAACGGTTTGTAAGGGCTTCCAGATGATGCTGAAGTGATATGTCTATGCCCGTGCGGACAATTTCTCCCGGGTTCGTCCGGCAGTACCGCTCGACGAGATGGTGAGCGCAGTCGGGGAAAGGCTGCGGCTGGTCGGGCAAGGGTTCCTCGCAGGATAGGGAGAAGGTCATAGAGTCGATTACCCCTATATTATACAGGCGTGTGAGAAGACGGTTGCGCTTCCGTTCGAGGGCGGCGCGGTTACGCCCGGGATGAATGAGCGAAGGTGAATTGGGAAGAACGGCAAGCGTGGCCGCCTCGGCCCAGGAGAGTTCGGATGCAGGACGGCCGAAATAGCGGCGGGATGCGGCTTCGATGCCGACGACATTGCCGCCGAACGGGGCGTGGGAAGCATACAAGGCCAGTATTTCCTCTTTCGTGCATCGAAGTTCGAGACGGGCGGCAAGAAAGGCCTCGATAATCTTTTCCTTGAACGTGCGCTCCGGCCCCCGGACTGCCTTCTTATGACTGCGTTCAGGTGCCTGGACTGCCCCATGATGACGGTCTTCAGGACGCCACTGTCCCATGGAGGGGCTGTCCATAGCAGCGCGTGCCCCGGCGGCCCGGCTGAGCCGGATGACCTGCATGGTGATTGTGCTTCCTCCGCTGACGGTATGCCCTGCCCGGAAGTTCTGCACAGCGGCACGGGCTATCGCGGCCGGATTGACCCCGTGATGGGCATAGAAATGCCTGTCCTCAAACTGGATGAGGCACACGGCATAGCGCCGAGGAACGGTGTCGGCGGGAGGGAAGCGCCACTGGCCGTCCCCCGCGACGCGCGCGCCTAGAAGTTCTCCGCCGGATGCCTCGACGACCGTGGAGTATGGCACGCCGGAGAACAGGTCCCGCGGCAGGGAACACAGCCACACGGCCAAGAGAGCGGCCAGGCACACGGCCAAGGCGACGGCCGCCCTCCGGCACCCGTCACTTTTCAGCAGTCTCAGTTCAGACCGAGCGGAACGAAGTGGAGCCGAGAAGTCTTTGGGGCTGGTTTCGCTCATAGATTTCTCACTTCGTTCGAAATGACAGGGAGTCCGACGGAGTTTCTAATGACGGAGAAGCCGACAGGCTTCCTTGCGCTGCCTGACCAGCGTCCCGTGATGAACTGACATTGGCTACGGAGGGCACAACCCTGACGACGCCGGAGGCGGTGCGGGCAAAGACCGAGTTGTCGTACATGGCCTCGCAGCTTACCGAAGGGAGGACGAACTCTCCGAGATAGGCGGCGGAGAGGCGCAGGGCGTATGTCCTGGAGGCAGCCTTGGGAAGGTCGAAATAGTAGAGAACCTCACCGTCGCGGATGTCACAGCCGGAATAGGCGGCGGAGACATCTGCTTCCGCGCTGAAGAGGCGGCTGTTGTAAATCTCCCATCCCGAAGGGACCTTCACCGACAGGGAAAGATTCCGCAGAGGAGCCGCCGAGGCGTTCTTAACAGTGACCTCTGCCACGAAATCCGTTCCCTGCGCAAGCTTGTCAGGACGGATGTTCATCCCGTCCATGTCCTTGTACGCCACCACCGTCGAAATCCCGGACGAGGCCTCCCGGACAGCCGTTCCCGCAGGAACCGAAGTTCTTGACGCGAGGCTCGCGTAGAGAGCGCCACGGGAAGTGTTGGAGAGCCTGACCGAGGTGGCTCCGTCTACGACATTTCTTGTCCACAGCGAGTTCGCCGTCCTGACATTCTCGGAGTTGCCGCCGTCGCCGAAAGAACACTCGTACCGGAAAGACACGGCTGATTTGTCGGTGAGGGCGTAGAGCTTCGAGAGGGCGGACGAGGCAAATGCCGTGGTCTGGGTGGTGTAGCTTTCCTTTGCGAAGCCGTCAGCCACGCGCCCGGCAAGTTCCATGGCTGCGCCCAAGTTTCCGGCAAGCACTTGAGCATCAAGGAATATGGCATCGTCACGCAGAGCAGAGCCGAAGAAAAGAGACGGTGCTGCGGGACGCTTTGCGGAAGAATTTCCCGAAGAGACCGCAAGGATGCTTTCCGCAACTGACTTCCGCCCCGAAACCGCATAGGCGGACGCAAGCAGAGCCCTTGCCGTCGGTGTCAGTGACGACGACTCCTTCATCCGGTTCATCGGACCGTCCTGAGCGTTGCCCGAGAGCGCAAGCACATAGAGGGAATATGCTGCAAGTTCGTCATATTCATCGCCGGCTGCGCGATAGGCGTTCACATATTTCTTCACCTTGTTTCTCCACGCGCCGAAGACTCCCCCGTTCACGGAAAATCCGGCGCCGGAAGCGAGCGTCATGAAATGCCCGGCCATCGCGTCCGCCCAAGGATTTATGAGCGTGCTTCCGGGCCAATAGACAAAGCTCCCGTCCGAGAGCTGCCGCGAGTAGAGTTCCGAAAGGATTTCTGAGACCATTCCGCCAGCCTCTGTCCGGCGCTGCTCGTCGAGCTGCGGCATTATCGACAGGAGGGTTATCCCCTTGGCACAGAGCTGTTCGGTGCACCGGTGCGGATAATGTTTCATATAGAACCATACGCCGTTGACGTCTATTGACGGGAACGCGCTTACTTCGAGGACATTGGCTCCATCAGTGCATTCGAAGCCACAGGACTCTCCCGGAAGCATGACCGCACGCCGCACCGAAAGAACCGGAGGATTTATGTTGCGCACCATGATGTTCACGGTGTCCGACGCCACAAAGTCTCCGGACTTGGCTGTGACCTTTACACGGGCCGGACCTTCCGTACTGCCCGTTCTGAACTCGAACGTGGCCATCTCATCACCCGGAACGCTGAATGTCAGCGATTTGGACGCAGGGCCGCCGAGGCGGAGAGGACCGTCGGCCGAAACCGTGACTTCGGCGTTGCGGACAGACTCCTCCATCGCGAACACATTCACCGGCATAGTCACCTTCTCGCCCGTGGCGAGCGTGCGCGGAAGCGTAGGCAGAACCATAAGCGGAGAGCGCACCGGAACAGTCTTCTCAGCGGAGCCAAAGGCTCCGTCACGGGCGGCCACCAGCATCACTCGGACAGAACCGACATACATCGGAAGCGTGACCTTGTGGACGTTTTCGCCGCGTCTGAGAGTGAAAGGCCCGAGGAACCTGACCACTGGCTCGAAACGGTTGTCGCGCACGGTTCCGTCAATCCTCAAATCCTCGTCCCCTCCGACACTGAACATCGAGGCGAACGAAGTTCCGTAGGCTCCCATCACATTATTATATATGTCCCATGTCCGAACCCCCAGGGCACTCCTGCGATTCATCTCCGCCCATGGGTCGGGAGTCTCGAAGCCGGTGAGGTCCAGCAGTCCCTCATCGACAATGGCAATGGTGTAGGACATCGGCCGGCCGGACTTTTCGCGGACGCGGACGGCAAATTCTTCCTGAGGGCGTATCGTCTCCGGAAGAGAAAGCACCGGGTCAAGCCGCGAATCAGGAGCGGTGACCGTGAGAGGCTGAACGCCGTAGAGACGAAGAGGCTGCCCCTCGGCCGTCCTGCCATATGGATTGAGAAGAGTCACGTGCACATAGCATGACGGAGCCATTTCACCGGTCACGCGGAAGCGGAACGGTGTCTCGGAGTCGGCTGACATCTCAACCCATGAAGAAGCTATCACGCGGCTGTCGTTCTCGAACGAGACGAGCGCCCTCGCGCCCTTTGCGGCCGGAAGATAAGCCACCGCCTCGTCTCCGACCTGACAGGATTTTCTGTCAAGCGAGAATGACAGCATTGAAGCTGATGTGCTCTCCGCCCTGTCACCGCGCCCGCGCCACTGCGGCCAGTCGCAGAGGAAGGTCGTGCCGGAACTGTGACCGCTGTCAAGGTCGGTGACATAGAGAAGGAAGTTGCCCCAGTCCGGATAGTCGAGGCGGAAACGGATTTCAGAGTCGGAAGTTCCGGAGACAATCTGTCCGGAGGCGTGAACCTTTGCTGAGGAGCTTCTTATGAACGACGCGAGTTCGCCCCCGTCCCGTTCCCACCACCAGCTGCTGTCAAGGCGGTAAATCCTGTATTCGAGACGATGCCCGGCAATCCTGCGTCCGTCCTTCCCCACCGCACAGGCCCTGATGCTCCAGTCTCTGTCCGTTTCGAGATACCCGTTTTCGGTTGAAGGCATTAGCACTCCGACATAGGCGCCGAACGGAGAGCAGAGCGCGTTCTGCGAAACCGTGCTCTCATTTCCTCCGGGTTCTGAAACCCTCGTGACGATGGTGGCGTTCAGCATTCCGGGCGCGTCGGGAGCGGCAGGCACGCGCACGCTGACAGAAGAGTTGCCGCGAGAGTCGAGGACCGTGCTGAAGAGTTCCTTTTCCACGGAGCGGAATTCGGATAGCGGGTTCGAGAAGATGTAGCCGTCGAAGCCCTTGAACGCCGTCTTTCGCGGCGTCAGCCTGACGCTTGCCTTTGCCGTAAGGGAAGAGGCCGCCGCTCCGGTGAGCCATGCCGCGCTTACCCGGAATGTGGCCGTAGAGTCCGCGTCAAGAACATCTGAAGGAAGAGTCGTCGTCACCTTCAGGCGGTTCGGCTTTATGGTCTCGACGTGCAGGGCCTTATGGAACGTGGCGCCGCCGATTTTCGCATAGGCGTGATAGGTTCCCGTCATGTCGCTTCCGGATGTCGGCACATCGAAAGTATAGAACCCGTCAACCGATTTCGGGCAGACCTGCCGCGAGAAGAACTGCCCCCGAGGCCCATAGACCTCCAGCACGGCCGGATGATCCTGCGGAAGCTTCTTTCCCGAGGACTCGACGAGCAGCACAAGGTGCATGGTGTCGCCGGGCCGCCATACTCCCCTCTCGCCATAGACGAAGCCGCGCAGTCCTTTCTCGACGGTCTGCCCCCCGACATCGAAGCGGCTCAGGGAATTTTCCTGCCCGTCGATGACCTTGAGATACGAGACCGCGTCGCCGGATTTCGCGACGACGACAAAAGGCTTGCCTTCAAACGCGAGTTCGGCACGGCCTTCCGCGTCCGACTTTGCCGCGGCGAGCCTGCGGAGCTGATAGTTATAGGCCGAAATCTCCACACCCGAAAGCGGGGATGCGGAGACGATGTCGCTGACATACACCCACATTTTCCCGTTTCCTCCCGACTTCGCGATGACCCCGACATTCGAGTTCATCAGATTCACGCTCGGAAACCGGTCGGCCTGCATATAATATGTCGGGGACAGAGGGTTATCGCGCTCGTTCCAGTCATATTTTTCCCAATCGTAGTAATTGTCATAGTAATATGAATATGGTATGTCCCACACCGCCTCGTCCTCGGCGCTCATCTCCCCGACGGCGAGTTTCGTGAGAGATGAATCCCCATCGGAAACAGCGACGTCGTCCCTTCCATACACGGAATATTCCTGACGGAAAGAAAGGGATATGCGATAGATTGCTCCGGGCTCACGCTTCATCAGCCCGGACAAATCGACCGAAAAATTCTGCCACTGGTGCAGGTCTGTCTGCGGATTGGAGTCGAGCTGGAGCCGGCGGCTATAGACCATCCTGCCCGAACGCCGGAGTTCGCTGTCACCGTCGAGACTGTTGTCCTGAAGGAAGTGCAGGACATTGTCGCTGTAAATCTTGATGACTCTCAAATCCACAGCCTTGAGATTCACTGCCCGGAACGGAAGGCGGAGTTCGGATGCGTCGGGAAGAATGTTGCCGCGACCAGGCAGACGGACCGCCGGCTTAAGCTCGTCTGAGCGGAATTCCGCTGTCCAGTCTTCACCGAGGCGTGTGCCCGTGCAGTCCTTGAGAGAGCCGGAAACGGTCAGGGAGATGTTGCCCTCAGCTTTTTTTCTCTCAAAGAAGACACGGACGATGTTGCCGTCAACAGCGGTGTAGCTGCGTCCCTCAACCGACAGAGTGAACATTCCCGAAACATCGGACAGAGGGTCAAGAGGCTGGGAGAGAACGACCTCCACATACGGCTCATCCCCGTCTTTTTTCTTGGCGGACACGACCCGGAAGCCCTCCGAGGCCGGAACCGTGACATCAGCCGAGACGGTCTTCCCGAATCCTGAGGAATGCCCGTCAAAGACAAGGGTGACACGGCTGTCAGAGGCACTGCGCACAACGGGAGCACAGGTAAATTCAAACACTCCGGGTTCCGACATCTGTCTGACGGAAACCTTGGCGGCTCCGGCACCTTCCGCATAGAGCATTCCTGAAGCCTCATCCTCCGGGACGCTCTCGCTGAGCATCAGGCTTCCGTTTATCGCGGCCTCTGACGGAGAGGATTTCAGAATCCTGACATTGTCAATGGAAATCGCGGCCTTCTTCGGCGCAACTCTGAACATGAAACAGAAGGTTCTGAGCTCCGGTTTCTCCACGCCGAAGACCTTGCCCACCTCGAATTTGCCGCGGTACTCCCGTCCCTGTTTCAGCTGCCCGTCCTCGGGCACGAACTCTATCATCCTGGAGCCGACCCAACGGACCTCGCCCCTGAGCGAAGGAGAAAAGCTGAACAGGCCGTCGGCGGGAACCGAGGTGTCCGGGGTCGATGCGAACTGAATCTTCACCGACGACTCGTCGGAAATAAGTCCTCCCGTGTAGGCCTCGATGTAGTCGGCAAATCCGGCGTCGGGGCTCTCAGAGTCCTTGTTTTCGTTTCCGCAGGATGCGGCCGTCACGGCGACGGCAAGCACGAACATGGATTTCAGAATATTCTTCATGGCAAAAATCTTTTCAGTTACATATCGCAAACATTTCTGTCCCGACAAATTCATCAATACATATCGCAAATATATGAATAATCATAATTGGAATTTCAAAATCGTTTTCATTTTTTTACTAATTTTGCGGATTCGTTTGTGGAATCCAACTTATTTTGCGGATTCGTTTGGGGAATTTAATTTCTTAGCTTTATTCGGACGATTATGGACAGGAAGGTTGTCATCATCCCGACTTACAACGAACGGGAAAACATCGAGAAGATTATCCGTGCGGTGTTCGCGCTGGAGGGAGACTATCATGTGCTCGTGATTGAGGACGGGTCGCCGGACGGGACTGCGGGGATTGTCAAGAAAATGCAGGCGGAGTTTTCCGAGCGGCTGTTCATGATTGAAAGGTCGGGGAAACTGGGGCTCGGAACGGCCTACATAACGGGCTTCAAATGGGCGATTGAACGGAAATATGACTACATATTCGAGATGGACGCGGACTTTTCGCACAATCCGGAAGACCTGCCGAGGCTCTACGAGGCCTGCGCGAAGGGCGGCGCCGACCTTGCAATCGGCTCGCGCTACTGCAACGGAATCAGCGTAATCAACTGGCCCATAGGCCGTGTCATCATGTCCTACTACGCCTCGGTCTATGTGCGCACGGTGCTCGGAATGAAGGTCTATGACACAACGGCCGGATTCAAGTGCTACAGGCGCAAGGTGCTGGAAGCCATCGATCTGGACAGAATCAGCATGTATGGGTACGGCTTCCAGATTGAGATGAAGTACAGCTGCTACAAACTGGGATTCAAGATTGTGGAGGTGCCGATAATCTTCGTGGACCGCAAGGAAGGAACGTCAAAGATGAGCGGGAGCATATTCGGAGAGGCTTTCTGGGGCGTGCTGAGGCTGAGATTCAGGAAAATCCGTCCGAGGAAGAAGCTGCAATAAAAAAAATAAGTCGCCTCAGGATTAAGGATTATTTCTGAGGATAGATTTATTTTTGAAGAGGGAGCATACCGGACGTGTGTGACCGATGAAAAATGGATATAGACCAAGATATATGAAGAGCAGGGAATTTAAGGGGAGTTTTTTGACATATATATTATCGCTGACGGCAATCACCCTCTGGGGCGCGTCCTACATCTGGTCGGACTGTCTCATCGGCAGGGGGATTTCCATCTTCTATTTCGTATTCGTCAGGATATTCATCGCCGGACTCCTCTTGTTGGGATTCAACATCGCTTTACGTAAATTCCAGACAGTCAGAAAGAAGGATGCGCCATGGTTTCTGCTGCTCGCTTTCTGTGAACCGTTCATCTACTTCCTCTTTGAAACCTACGGAATCAAGCTTACGGGGTCTCCGACACTGAGCGCGATGACGATTGCGACGATTCCGATATTCTCGATTTTCGCGGGCGTCGTCTTTTTCCGGGAAAAAATTTGCGGGCTCAACATCTTAGGGATATTCCTTTCGCTCGGAGGAATCGTCCTCGTGGCAATGGCAAAGGGCGAACTGGGAGAGCATTTTATGGTCGGTATCGCTCTTCTGCTGATTGCGGTCGTCGCGGAGGTCTGCCATGCGAGCATCACAAAAAAACTAAGCGACCGCTATTCCAGCCGGAACATCGTGATGTATCAATTCCTCATCGGCTCGGTTTATCTGTTCCCGCTGTTCCTTTTCAAGGGTTTCGGCAACTTCACCCCGGAGGCCTATCTCAGCTGGGAGACATGGCGACCGATTCTGTGCCTGTCGGTGCTCTGTTCGAGCGTGGCATTCTCACTTTGGGTCGGGACAATCAAGAAGCTCGGGGTGGCGAAGTCCAGCATCTTCACTGCGCTGATTCCGGTGGCTTCGGCGATTATCGCGTGGGTACTCGGCCATGAGCTGCTGAACTGGCGGCAGTGGCTCGGCGTGGCAATCTGCACGGTCGGCGTGATTCTGTCGCAGATGACGGTCAGGGGGAGAGGCAGACTTGCCTGAGCCATGCCGTGTGCAGAAGAGTGGCGGATGAAAAGATGATGCGGGGTGTTTTTTAAGGTTTCGCAAAAATCACGAAATATGAAATCAGGAGACGAAAGATATATGCGCGAAGCTCTCAAGGAGGCCCGCGCCGCGTTCGAGGAGGACGAAGTACCCATCGGGGCGGTTGTGGTATGGAACGGGCGCGTAATCGCGAGGGGGCACAACATGACGGAGAGGCTGCATGACCCGTCGGCGCACGCGGAAATGATTGCCATTACGGCCGCGACCGAGGCAATGGGCGGGAAATACCTCGACGAGTGCACGCTGTATGTGACGGTGGAGCCCTGCCCGATGTGCGCCGGGGCGATGAACTGGGCACAGGTCGGAAGGCTCGTCTATGGGGCGGCCGACCCGAAGCGCGGGTTCTCGAAGTTCACGCCGTCGCTGCTGCACCCCAAGACGGAAGTCGTTTCCGGGGTTATGGCGGATGACTGCGGAGGAATTGTCAGCGATTTTTTCAGGAGCAAGAGGAAATAGTATCAGAGCTATGGTGTCAGGAGCTACGGCTTCACGCGGAAGGCAGAAACCCTCCGCTCATGAAAAAAAATCGCGTAGGGTTTCCCGCCTTCCACTTTTCTGAAGCCTTTAGCTTATCAAACAACAATTTGCAAAACACTATCTATGTTTAACTTAGAGTCACTCGGGCTTTTAGGATTGTTCATCGGGACATTTCTCGCCGCGACGGTGCTGCCATTCAGTTCGGACGCGCTCTACATCGCCGTGCTGGCCGCGACGAAGAATCCTGTCGGGTGCTTGGCGGTGGGAACGCTCGGCAACTGGCTCGGGAGCGTTCTGACCTACTGGATAGGATGGATTGGCCGCTGGGAGTGGATTGAGAAGTGGTTCAAGGTGAAGCGCGGGACACTGGAAAAGCAGAAGGCAAAGATTGACAAGTATGGAGTCTGGCTTGCGCTGCTCGCATGGGTTCCGATAGTCGGCGACGTCATTGCCATAGCCCTCGGCTTCTACAAAACCCGCCCGTGGGCGACGATGTTCCTGCTGCTCGTCGGCAAGTTCGCGCGCTTTCTCCTGTGGAATCTGATTTACGGGCTGTTCTGAAGAAACGCAAAATGAATTCGCCGCCGGAAAAAGGATTTTCCGACGGCGAGTGGTTGTGGTATTGTTTATCAGTCCCCGATGTTGGCGGAGAGCTGCTTCCACATTGATGCAGTCATGCCGTAGCTGACTGGCATTACAACAAACAGTTGAATAAGCAGTTCCAATATCGCCAGCACTATGCTGACGGCAGGGCTGAAGAATCCCACAATGCCGAAAATGCCTCCGATTATGCCTGAGGCGACCCCGAAAATCAGGGCAATCACAATCTGGGCTCCGAAAATCGTCCACTTGCTGCCGTAAGTAATCCTGTTGGACTCGCGGATTGCATCAACCGGCGAATATTCACGGTCAATCATTATGAGGGTGCTGAACATCGTGGCTATTGCAAGCACAAATGCCGGGACAACCAGAAGGACAGTCGAAATCAGAAGAATCGTCCACCTGAAAGAGCCGCCCAGCAGAAGTTCCGGAAGCATTCTCCTGTATTTGCTGTCAAAAATGTCCGTAGCCTTGAACGGCTCGCCTTTCGCCCATGCGTTCACCATCCCCTGAAGCCCGAAGAAGGTGCCGAGATTGATGTAGGGAATCCAGCACGTGAGCAGCCAAAGAAGCAATGCTCCGCCACAGGTTCCGACATGACCGAAGCCGATGGAGAATGCCTCATGGAATGTCTGAGAAAAGTTCAAGGCAGTCCGGTTGGCAGGCCATGTTCCCGAAGCCGGGGACGACGATGCCGGCTGCCGTGAAGAATATCCGCCGCCCTGTTGTATAGGCTGCTCGTATCCCTGCGGCTGCTGTTGGGGCTGAGAAGCCGCAGAACTGAGAGCATTGCTGACAATGTTCCAGTCAAACGGAATGTTGCCGGGGAAGATTATGCTGTCTCCGAACGAGACGGCCACGGTGTTCTGATTGACAAACTGGCCGTTGACATAAGTGCCGTTTGTGCTGTAATCCCTGAAGATGATTCGTCCGTCATCGCAGACCGTGAGTTCAGCGTGCTTGCCGCTGATTGAGGGTTCATTATAGACAATCGTGTTTTCGGGGCTGCGCCCGATGCAAAAAGTTATCATAAGCTGTTATATTTTAAGAATATGTTTTAATTTTTCTCACATTTATTTTTATATGTCCGTTCTTTTGGTGTCTTTTTGACCATATTTTCCCATTTTGCTCGTCATTTAGCACCGCTAAACTCCTCTCAAAACAACAAAATCTGACTCAAAAACACATCTCAAAATAACTGAACAAAAAATTCAAACATCTTCTTTGCCGCCTGTCTCGCCGCCTTCCGTTCCGCCCGGTTGTTCCGGATCAGGTTCCTTTACCTTGGCTCGCTGGGTTATGGAAATCGGCGCCAACTGCCCGTTCAGAGTACACTTCACCGCGAGACCAGAGGCTGTACGCTCCGTCTCGTCCGGATTGTCCTCAACCCTGATGGAGAGCATACATGAACCGGTAAACGAGGTTGTGGTAGGCACTACCCAGTCCGGGACATTCACAAGTTCCCAGCGAACCCAAGAAGAGCAGTTGATGTTTATGTTCAGAAGATATGAGTCAACGGCATCGAATGTATGGCTGACGGACGGGACATCGAATGTTATGCCCTCCTGCGACACCGTTATTTCCTTAACATATGCCGGATTCTGCGAGATGTACTGGCTTTCGACGCGGAATGTCGCCGAACGGGAAGCGGTGTCATTATTGTCAGATGCCGTCAGGATTATGCTGCCGCCGCTCACTCTGGCAGACAGCCATTCAGGAAGTCCGGCGACGCTCCAAGTCCCGGAACATTCTCCTATGGTGACCGTCTGCGAGGCCGCCTTGTAAGCGCCGAACTGAGGTACAGTTACCGGAGTCTTGTCAAACACGAATCCTGTCTGCGTCACCTCTATCGGCTTGAGAGCACCGGTAAGGCCGCTCTTCACCGCAAAGCCGGACGAGATGCGGGACTGCTCGGAAACATTCGTCTCGACTGTAACCGAGATGTCGGTGCTGCCGCTGCCCGACGATGCAGACACATTGACCCATGAAGGGACATTGACAAGAGTCCACGGTGAACCCGCCGTGCAGGTCACCTTTACCGTCTTTCTCGACTCATTGACAGGAGAGAATGTCATGGATGCCGTCGTTTCGTCAAAGACATAGCCGGCCTGTGATACCGTAATCTCCTTCTTCAGTGCAGGATTCTGCGAAATGTACTGACTTTCGACGCGGAATGTCGCCGAACGGGCGGACGAATCAGTGTTGTCGGAAGCCGTCAAAGTGAGCACGGAACCGTCCACGGCAACATTCAGCCAGGAAGGAGCATCCTTTACAGACCATGTTCCGATGCACTCACCCGCTGTAACGGTCTGAACGGAAGCCTTGTACGACACGAACTGAGGCACTGTCACAGCCTTTGTGTCAAAGACAAATGCCTTCTGGACGACTGAGACTTTTTTAGTCAGCCCGTTCAGCGTACTCTTCACATACATATCGCCGGCTGAGCGCTGTGAAAGGCCGAAGTTGTCCGGACACTCCACCTTTACCGATGCATTTCCTGTTCCCTGTGACGGCGTGACCGTAATCCATGACGGAACGCCTGTCATCTCCCATGGAGCCGCAGACGAGATTTTGACATCCACGGTATTGGCCGCAGGATTGACCGCATCGACTGTGAAACTTGCCGCTGTCCCGTCGAATACAAACGCTGCCTGCGAAAGTGTTATTTTCTTCTTCAAGGCGGAGTTGTACCCGACGTACTGGCTCTCGAGAGTAAACTCAGCGGAACGTTCAGTCGTCTTGAGGTTGTCGGAAGCCCCTACCGTCACGGCCGAGCCGCTGACACTGACCTTAGCCCAGTCCGGAGCATTCTTCACGCTCCATGTCCCCATGCACTCGCCCATCGTGAACTGCTGCGCCGGTGCGTTAAGTTCAGAGTATTCAGTGAGCGTCACGGGAGCGGTGTCATAGACAAATGCCGACTGGCTGAGAGTTATCGGCTTGAGCAGGCTGTTCTTGGAGCTTCGGATTCCGAAACCGGATGAGGTTCTGGCAGAGAGTTCATAGTTGTCCGCTACAGAAACAGTGACTTCGCCGCTTCCTGTGCCGGACGCGGAAGAAACTGTCGCCCAAGACGGCTTGCCGACGACTGTCCACGACGCACCGTCAGAGATTGTCACGGGAACTTTCGTCTGCGCCGGAGAAAGGGTAACGGCCTGAATGTTCACCGCAGTCTCGTCAAAGACAAACTGATTCTGCTGGAAGTGCACACTCTCGGAATAGCCGCCCAATGCGCTGGAAACCTTGACCTCCGCAGTTCGCGTGGATTTGAGGACATTGTCGGAAACCTTGAAAGTCACGCTTCTGTCTGAAGCCTTGCCCGACGACGGCGTCGCTGTAATCCAAGATACCGCATCTGACGGAATCTCAACTTTCCAGTCGCCGGAGCATTCCACGGATGTCGTGTATGACGATGTCTGAATCGGAGCGAGGTCGGTGAACGATGTCCCGGAGACATTGAACACAAACGCGGACTGTGTCACATTATATGTGTGGCTGTGGGTCACGCCATTGAGTGAACTGCTGATTGTGAACGTGCCGCTCCGGTCAGTCTTCGTGAGGTTGTTCTGAACCTTGATGACTACCTTGCCGTCTCCCGAGCCGGAAGAAGGGACTGCGGAAATCCAGTCAGAGCCGCTCACGCTCCAGATGTGCGAGCATGAAACGCTTATCGTATGGCTCTCGTCCGAAAGCGGTCCGAAAGCAAGAACGCCAAGGGCATCCGGAAGCGGAGAAACCTCAAAGGTGTATTTGCGCTGCGTAATCTGAATCTTTATAGGCTCGACGGCAATGCCGGCCTCCTCATGAGTGACGCTATGGATGCTGATGACCGCGAAACGGTCTTTCTGCACCTCATTGCCTGTGAGGGCCCCGTAAGAAAGCGTCGCGTCCCCGCTGCCGGAAGTTGCAGAAATGCCAAGCCAGTCAGCGGACGGCGAGCCCTCATAAGAAACGGAAACGCTCCATTTTCCGGAACTCTTTATGTCAAGGTCATATTTGTCGGTCGAAAGCGTGTTGAGACTGAGATTCGCGGCCGTGGCCTCGAAGATGTAAGGAGCCTGACTGACGGAGAACGACTCCGACAGAGAATTGAGAGCGCTTGCGACCTTGAGCTGAACTGTCCTTGCGCTGAAGCCGAGATTCTGCGACAAGGCCTTCAGTGAAACGGACTCGGAAACAGCATCCGGGACATGACCGCTCCCGGAAACGGGACTGACAGAAAGCCAGTCCGGAGCTCCGGAAATCGTCCATTCGCCGGATGAGAGAACATCAAACGACTTGGCTGAAAGGTCATTGTTGGCAATCTCAACTGAATTTGCGGAAAGGTTATGAACATACGCCGCCTGACGGACATTCACCTCATTAGGAAGCAGAGTCGCCCCGGCCTTTCCGACGACACGCAGCTTCGACGCCTGCACAGTCTTATCAGGGTTCGCATTCCCGCTGCAACCGGAATGGCTGACATTAAGAGAGAAAGAAGTCGCCGGTGAATCCGCGCCAAGCCCCTCGCCTGCCGGACTGTCCGGAACAGTCGCGAGCCATGAGGCATCCTTCTCGACATACCAGTCAATCTCGGAATCCACGGTCATAGTCATCTCTGAGGAATGGGCTGCCGGAAACTCGACATAGCCGCTGCTGTAGTCCGCAGACATACTGACATTGAAACGCACGTTGTTCTGCAAGAAATCCACGACATACTCGTCCAGTGGCTTTCCGTCATTTCCGTACGCACCAATGAACCTGAGCCTGAGCGCCCTGTTTTCTCCTGTCGCATTGTAGGTTTCAGGAATGAACGGCAAAGTCCAGGCACCCTCATCATTAAGTTCATATTCACCCAGAGCCGGCGTTTCAAGCCATCCGTCCTCCACCCCGGAACGGGTCAGGGCTTCCGAAGATGGAGAAGCCTCGGAGTCGTCGGCCGCCAAGATCCTGCGGCTGTATTTCCTGTAATCAAGCGAGATGGACTTCGTGACCTCCTTGACAATCCGCCACCCGGTGTTGGACTCGACGGAGAATGTCACGGCCTCGCGGCCGAAAGGCTGCTCGGAAGTGAAGTTCCATGGGAAAGTCACGCTGTCGGAATGTCCGAGTTCCCCGGAGGAACCTAATCCGGGCTTCCGGGCAGTTATCACGAAATACGGGCAAGGCTGTTCAACCTTAACCTGTCCTGACATGAAGCCGTTTTCTGAATCAAATGCAAGGACGGCCTCACGCCCGGTGCCGATGCCGGTATGCTCATCATTGACAGCCGCCGAGACCGTGAATGACCGTGTTCCGGCCTTGACCCTATCCCCGTCCTTGAGGGACTTCTTCCCGTTTTCCTCAACCACCGACAGCCATGACGGGATTCCCGAAATCTTCCATTTCGAGTCCGAGGAAACCGTGAACGTGTATTCCCCGCCGAGCGGGGCGATGTCAATCTTGCTGACGGAAATCGCGTTCTGTGCCGGAATCGGCTCTTCCGTCTGAAAATCGTCCTTCGCGCACGAGGCGGCAGCAAACATGAGCGCCGCCATCGTGGCAAGACGCATTATCTTTATGTAATTGTATTTCATCATATTTTTCAATAGATTACCTGTCGTAAATCAAATCGCCCGGAGTTGCCTTCAGAAGATTTTTCATGACATACCACACCGTAAATACGGAAGAGGCTATTATAATCAGCACTGAAATCACAGTCTTGAGGTTCCACAGCGACAGATAGCCGAATCCCCCGTCCCTGACAATGCCGCACAGCAGCGACAGTCCCTGAATAAGCCAGACCGCGGCAAGGGAAATGAAGGTCGCGGCAAGAATCGTGGCCACCATAATGAGGACATATATCGCGGTGAGCTCGAAATTGCTGATTCCGAACGCCTTGAAAGTTCCGAGATTACGCTTCACCTTCTGGAAGTAGGACTGGAGCAGGTTCACGATGAAAAGAATGATGCAGACGATGGCGAAGGCTATCATGGTCCATGAGAGGATGTTTGCCATCACGCTGACCGCATTGAAGTTCTCCTTCGCGTTAATCTGCGACATCTCGATTTCTATCTTGAAATGTTCCTTCACATATTCCTGAAAGTCATTGATTTTCGACAGGTCGGCGAAATGGACGGAGATGTAGTCGTCATCGTCGTCATTGTAGTCCGTAGGGATATAATTATAGAGGCGAAGAACACCTTTCCCGGAATATTCATTCATGAACGCATCATTTATCTCCCGGTTCACGGAAAAATCGACGTCGTCCTCATAATCGAAGAGAAGGGATATGAATTTGCCTCCTCGGAACGAGAGCATCGACGGGAGTTCCATGTCCGATTCGGAGAAAAAGGTCATTTCCGTATGCTCGCGTGTAATCGCCTCAAGCCGCTCCAGAGCCTTCTCCGAATCCACGCCGTCAGGAACATAGTAGATGAACGAGCTGAAATAGGACGGCTCATAGAGGTTAAACGCCTGTCCGTTGTCCTGATGGTAGAAAAACTTTGTTCCGATTATGTCCATATTGGAAGGCAGTCTCTTCACGACCGCAAGCACCGGAACAGGGTCATTGGCAAAGTGGTCGTCCAGAATCTCGGCGCAGAACTCGTCCGCAGCCTCGGGGTCGGTGTAGCCGCGATAGTTGATGTATGCCGGAATATCCTTGTAGCCGAGTTTCTCCGTGAGCGCGCTCCATGTTATGATGACGCCGTAAGAATCGTTCTGAAGTCTGTCCGAAGCGATTCGGCTGCGTCCCACGACATTGTCATCTGCAAGCACTGCCTCGATGAGCGGGGTCTGTATGTCCGCGAAGAAACGGCACTTGAGGTTTCGTCCGGAATTGCCTGCGGTGCTGAAGAGCGAGTACCAATACTTGTCGGTCTGGTAGCCCCGGCAGTGATACTCGTTCAGGAAAGCCTCGTCCTGAAGGGCGGTCTCAAAGCCGTCAAAGTCGTTTTCGGCGAAGTTGTTCTTTATATCGACCCAATTGATGAACGGGTCGTTCATCTTGTAGGACAGGTACTTGAGGCTGGCGTTGCTGAACGCTATCGCGAGAAATGTGACGCTCAGCACGATGGTGAGCAGCCAGAGGCTTGAGTAATTCTTTCCGAGCACGACCTTGCCCTCCCTTCTGATGAAGAGACGGAAATAGTCGCTCGACAGAACTTCTTTCAATTTCATAAGTCAGGTAATTTTTATTCTGATTCTTTAATTCTTTTTCAGATTCTCTTCAGGAATTTCTCGAACTCCGGAGCCGGGTAGGATTCGCCGCCGTTGCTCCAGATGCCGTCGGCGGAGGGGGTGAAGACACTTGCGTCGTCAATCACGCCATAGTATGAAATCTCATCGCTGACCGACTGCGAACGGCGGCTTTCCTTGCGGATTTTGATTATCACGTCGGCAAAGGAGACGGCAAGATGCATATCGTGCGAGACGATGATTGCGGAACTCCCCTCAAGCGACGAAAGCTTTGCGGAAAGCAGTTCCATCGCCTTCACGGCGTTGTCGCTGTCAAGGTTGCCGGTGGGTTCATCACCGAAGAGCACGGTGAAATCAGGGAGCACGGCGCGGGCGAAGGCCAGCCTCTGCTGCTGCCCGCCGGAAAGCTCGTGTGTCATGCGTGTCTCATCTATGTGGTCAAGCCCCAGTTCGGCAAGCACCTCGCGGGTCTTCTCGAAGGACGACTCCATGGAGTAGCCCTGAAGCATCCTCGTGAGGGCGATGTTCTCGAACGCGGTGAAGTTGCGCATCAGATTGGTGCTCTGGAAGATAAAGCTGAAATGCTTCAACCGGAACTCGGAGAGCATGGCATCGGAACCGTCCCAAAGTTTCGCGAGGTCGGTGTGTTCGGCATCGTTTTCATAAAACCAGAACTTCGCGCCCTCGTCCGGAACTATCGTGCGGTTCATCATGCCGAGGGTCTCCAGAATCGTACTCTTGCCGATTCCGGACTCCCCGACGATAAAGACTTTCTTCCCCTTGGGGATGACAAGCCGGTGAATTTCAAGTATCACCTTTGAGACGCCCTCCCTGTAGGCCTTGTCGTAGGAACAGCGGAGGTTTTCTATTTCAAACAGTTTCATATTCGTTTTTATGACAGGTTCTGTTTATGGCGTGTGATTTATGCATAAGGATTCTACGGAAGGTCTTCAATCGGAATCCAGTAGTAGCGTGAGCCGTTGAACTCCTTGACATACTTGTAGCTTTTGCTCTGACGGATATTTTTCAGATTGTCGTATTTTCTCGTAAAGGTGCTGATGATTGACAAATACATCTGGTTAGTCACAATCTGACGGTTGGAAACATCGTCCAGACGATATTTCTTCATACTGGAAGCCGCCTCGTTGAGTCCGCCGATGATTCGGGTAATCTGACTGTTGTCAAGCGCCGCCAAGTCGGCGTCAGTCATACCGGGAGCAAAGCTCTTGACCAATGCCTTCATGGCCTCGATGAAAGGTGCGCGGTCGTTCGCCGCAGATTTCTTCGCGTCCTCATAAACCGGGGCCATACGCTTGAGCAGCTCGTCAAATTCCTCCTGAGAGATGAATATGACCGGCTTATAGAAATCCCGGCCGCTCTCGTCCTGACGGCTTGCATAGCCCTTAAAGTTAATCAGTGATTTCGATTCTGCCAGAGCCTTGACATACGCCTCACCAAGGCGTTCCTTGAGAAATTTATCCGATATGTCTATGCCATCCTGCGCCGGTCCATCGTTCGGGCCGAATGTCGTCGGCTTCTTGACAGGCTTTGACTGTCCGGCACTTACGATAAGATCCATCTGCTTCTGAATTGCCTCCGCAAATCCACCGATTGAGGAAGTCATGTTCTCGGTCAGTTTTGCCGGTTCCATCTTTCCGTCATTCACTGACGGATCCGCAGTCCTGTGGCTGCACACATATATTTCCGGAACGGAATTGCCGTGATAATCAAAACCGTCCTTAGCCTTCGTTGCCCTGGTGCTGACCTTTATTTCCGGGTCATAGGCATGATAATTTGCAAGAAGAGACTTACGAATCATCTCCGGAAGCTGTCTGTTGAACAGACTATAGGCGACAACATTCCTGTTCTGTACCTGAAAACTCATGAGACTGACTTTCTTGGAGATGAGTTTGTTTATGATGTCATCTTGGGAATATCTGTTGTCGGCCGAATCGTTTCCGCAGTCTCCGATTACAAGCATCATGTTGCTTTCATCCTTATTGTAAGACAGTTTGTCAAGGGCAGTGGTCATTCCGCAATAAAGAGCCTCGGTCTGGGTTCTGTCGTTCGGCGAGCTCTTGATACCATAGGAACCGCCGCTGTCGAGAAAGGCGTTGATGCGGGATATGTTGTTGGCTGATGTCATCGGCATGACCTCGACAAGTCCAGCATCGCCGTCCGCATAGTCACGGTAGATGACGATACCAACCTTGATTCTCGAATTTTTCGAGAAGTACTTTACGCCCTCCTTAATGGCCTCCTTGACAGCGGGATAATATGGTTCCATCGAAGATGTGCCGTCTATCACAATACCGAGATTGATATGCATCATCTTCTCAAGTTCTTTCTTTTTGCTTGCATCGATAAGCAACGACGGGTCATCATCCTGCGGATTGTTCGTACCGGCTGCCTCGCCGCCTATAGTGCTGAATGTTGACATATTGAAAACGGCCGGAGTACCGTTGTCAAGAATCGGATATCGCAGCTTCTCTCCGTCCATACGATACAGATACTGTTCATATTTTCCATTCTTCGGTTCCTTCTTATGAAACGGTATCCGGCTTATCCAATTCCCTTTAAGTTCCTTGTTGGCATACACATAGGAATATATACCCTTGGCGGCAAAGTATTCAACGTCATCGTGTTTCCATGTCGGCTCAAGGCATGAGCGCTGGTTCCAAGGGACGTATGACTGTTCGGGAACCCAATAGTAAAGAACCTGAGAAGAGTACTGGCCGTCCATCTTGCTCTGTGTGGAAAGCAGGGCCATTCCGTTCCGTCGCTTCATGATGAAATAGAAGTTCATGTCGGTGGAAAGCCTGACTTTCTGAGCCTTGACGTCCGGCGCGAGATAGCCGAACCCGACATTGGTCTTGTCATTCACATTGTCGAGGTTCACACAGAGAAGAGCCTTGTAATAGATGCCCTGATTGTCTGTGGGGCATGACTGCCACAGCAGCAGTCTGTCCATCGGAACCCAGCCACGGCACACGGCCGCCTCGGAAATCTTAGGATAGTCAGTAATCTTCTTCTCGGCATAGACGAGAGCCATGCCGTTCTCTATCTGGGCAATCCGCAGTTCCTCATTAAATTCAAGCGCCGAGAACTTCTGTCCCGAAATTGACGATGTCATATAGGTTACATTGTCCGCCCTGTCACTATAGACAGTCCAAAATGTCTTTGTATTGACGCTCTGACCGTATGACGATTTCTCCGAAGTCACTTTTTCGGCCGTATTTTCGGAGAACAAACTTTTAGTGAGTTCCTGAGGACGCCACACCTTGCATTTTGACGGTAATTTGGGCTGAGCCACGGAGACGGTCGTAATCAGAAGGAAAACTGATGCCAATAAAAATCTTTTCATATTGCTAACATATACGCTGATAAAACCACTAATAAGTCAAAGGAATAAAGTTGATTCCGTCCATAAGCCCCTTCTGGCCAAACGGATGCTCGTCCGCAACGGGAAGGATGTCATTTTCGTCAGAATAAAACTTCAGGTCAAGATATCCCTTTGCGACAAGAGACGGCATTTCCATAATCCAGGAAAGGGCAGCGATTACCGATTCATTATAGCCCAACGCCCAGAATGTCGAATTTATATACCAGTCCCATTCCATGCTTTCGAACACGGATTCCAAGCCGCCGCCATTCGTCTCCAACTCCCGGAAGATTCTCTGAATGTTCTCAAGGTCTGTCGAGACATCGACGTCATGGCTGCGTTTGCCCTGAAGTTCAGCGACAATCCGGTCGAAATCCTTCGGATTTTCATCCGGTGTATTGACACGCACAATCTCAGGATAATTGCCGTTGGGAAGATAGAACACGACCGCGCGCTGTTCCGGATAGTTAAGCGCATCGTTATAGTAGTCCCGCAGAACATAGATAAGTTTCTGCGTGACAGTGTTTTCGTCATGGGCAACATAGACAAAACGCAATGTCCTGCCTTGTGCAGCAGCGTCGAAACAGAAAGCCGCAAAGACGAACAATATCACTAAAAGCCTTCTTTTCATCGCCTATTGCTCCGTTATTATTATTGTAATGGATTTAATCCTGTTATACCTGTCATACTCAAGTCCCTTTACCGATGTCACCCTCCATCCCATAGCCGACATGGATGTAAAGAATGAACTGAGTGAAACCGGGATGTTGCCAGCGTCGCTTATTCCTTCAAAACTGAGTTTCAAGTCAGAAGTGAAATGGCGGTAGAACTGCTTGTCCTGCGCCGGAGCGTTCAGCTGTTCGGCGATGAAGCCGGCCGTCCATTTCGGCATGAGCCTGAAACCTGAAACTTCCCTCTCCTCAAGTGTGCCGTCTGCAGCAATTACCCTAAGAATATATTTGGCATCATTGACGGGCATGACATCATTGAAGGTTCCTTTCGCTGAAGAATACTTGACCTGTCCGTCGTGAAGAAGATCCGCGCCGCGAACCCTCACACCCTGCGTGAACGTGACTGCCAACTGGTAGCCGATGCGCTCCGGGGATGTCGTCGGGTACATCGCAGGACCGGATACCTTTGCTATCATAGGCAAATCAGGGGTGCAGACATCATCCGGATCCGGTTCCCTGGTCGCCGCATCATCAACGGACTCTTCCGCCACAGCATCTGGAGTCCCGGAGGGCATGGAGGTGCCGCTGCCGTTATTCAATGAATCCGACGGAGCGGATGTATGATTGCCATCACCTCCGGGTGTCTCAGGTGTTGTCAAGGGTTCATTTAGAGCCGGTGTCTGAGGAGTCCTTTCCGTCTGAGGTGCAGACTTGCCGTCATCAACAGTTCCACCGCCTGCATTTCCGCCATCGACGATCGAGGCAATCATCGTGGTCGTGCGCGGCATCCTCGCAAGGTAAGCCCCGCCGAATCCGGTGCCGGTGCAGGCAACAAAAGTCAGCACGATGCCGGCAATGTTTATGTAATCTTTCTTAGTCATAGTCATAAAAACAAATCTGCGGCTTGCCGCACTAAAACTTGAACATCATTCCCAATTCCGGCCATATCGCCTGCCTCCTGTAAGAGACGCAGCCGGCGAACGAACGGCTGACGACGTTGCTTCCGCCGCCAAGAGGAGAATACACTACAGGGTAGGCCGTATCCTCGGAAAACCACGCGATTCCATCCGACTTGTGCAGGTCCGTCAGTCCCATCTCGAAACTGCATCGGGCGTAAATCCAGACGAGGCCGGACCAGAGGTCATAGCTCAGCGACAGCCCTGCGGTGAGACTATAGTCAATCTTGTCTCTCGAGTATGAGCCGGGATAGAGGAAACTGGAACCGCTTATGTCGAAATCTCCGACGGCATCAGCCTCCGTGAACGAGGGCGCGTCGCCGCTTACAGTTCCCGTGATATGGAAAGGCGCCGCATGAGTGATTCCGCTGAAATAAATCTTCGCCCCGACATCCACGCCGAGCAGAAGTCCTTTCATCAGACGGATATCAAAATTCAGGTATACAGGAACATATACATCCTTAAACGACAGTTTGTCCTCCGCGAGCGATATGTGATAGTTCCTGTTATATGACGACCCGCATGAGCCGTTCATCCGGTAGGAATATGAAATATCGCTGACGGCAAGGTCAAGGGAGCTGAAGGAATAGCCTGCTCCGGCAAAGAGACCTATGGTGAGCACACGTCCGACAGGGACCGTGTAGCCGAGTTCAGCGCCTGCCTGCCAGCCAATTGACTTTTTCTTCGAGAAAGCCGTTTCACCGCTCACCTTCAGCGAACCTCCGGCGGCATACCCGGCATGAACCTTTGCCCGGAAATGAGTCGCGTGGTAGCTCTGGCTGAAATAGTCGTATTTCTCCGTCCGCGCATAATAGTTTCTCTTTATCCTGATGTCATCGTTCCACGCATTCACCGCGCCCTTAGGCACGAAGGCCTGGTCGAAGCTGTTGAACCGCAGGTGTCTGCCCGCGACCTTCAGTTTGGCATCCGCCTCACAGGACTTCTCCAGGACATCGAAACTCTCCGGAAGGTCAGGGTAGGCCGAATCGATGGAAGAGGAAATGCTTTCGATGCGAAAACTGTCCGCGTCATTGTCATAGACACAGGAAATCTCGACATGGAGATCCGTCCCGTAATATTCGTCAATCGAGAACAGTACCCCATTGGCATCGTTGTAGGAAAGCTGCTTGTCGAAGGAGAGCGTGCAGTGCCATGCTCCGTCGGAGAATGTGTAGTCTCCACGACGGAGATTCTTCACGGTCACACTGACATTCTCACGGGAGCCAAGGGCAGCCGCATACTCCGATGCCGTCAGCGCCCTCCCGAACGAATGTTCGGGAAGATCGCTGACCACCGGTATGGAATCGTCAGTACACAGGTTAAGGAAGGCGGCACGGCTGCCTTCGTCACCGAATGTGGAATAAAACTCATAGTTGTCCGCCAGTTCGAGAAGCTTCGCGTTGAATGCGCGCCGCTTGGCACCAGACATATTTTGCGACAAGAAGTCCTCAAGCTGTTCAATAGAGGCGTTTGCGACAAGCATACGCCTACCGGCATCGGACAGGTTCTGAGCCAGCATTCCGGCATTCAGATACAACAACATAAACACGGCCACGCCGAATTTCAATGGTCTCATCGTACTCTATTATATGCAAAAGTTCAAAACGACACCCACAGCAAGACCCACGACTGCAGCTCCGGCATAAAACCAGCCGTAAGGCAGATTCAGCGGAGTCTTCTCCACGGTCTCGCGGGCGGGGTTCTTCTCCGGAGGGAACTGAGCGGAGACACGGCGCGTGCCGGAGGCAGAGACGCTCCTGCCCTCGGCAAGCTTCCTCAAATCTTCAAGCATCGCCTCGGCGGACTGATAGCGGTTCTCCTTCTTCTTTTCCGTCGCCTTACGGATAATCTCCCGGAAGCCCTTGTCCTCAACCTCCTTGAGAGGCAGTTCCTTGGTAAGCTGGGCCTGAAGAACCTCCTGATTTGTTCCGGAGAAAGGAAGGTGTCCGGTAGCCAGCTGGAACATCAGAACGCCCGCCGCATAAATGTCGGTCTGAAAGCCCTGGTTCGGGATGTCGCCTATGGCAAGTTCCGGAGCGGCATAATTGACCTTTCCGATGAAAGAGCCCATCTTCGTCCCGCCGCCTCCGGCTGATGACGTCCATGCGCTGACCTGCTTGCTCACGCCGAAGTCTATCAGCTTGATCTTGCGGTCCATCGTAATCATTATGTTGCTCGGGTCTATGTCGCGGTGGATATATCCCCTCGAATGGAGTGCCTTCAGTCCGGAAAGGAGACCCGACATTATGGTTATTATCGCCTGCCTCTTGTCGGAGAAATACATCTGATATATCTCCTGCGCATACTGCACGGCAATCCCTGACTTGTCGAAGGTCATGCCTGAAAGCACATGCTCCAAATCCACCCCGACGAGACGCTCCATTACCATATAGTAGCGGATGATGCCGGCCCCGGTGACGGGACTGATTTCCGCGTTCGGAATGAAGCCGTACATCCGCAGAAGATTGTCATCATCAATCTGTACGGACGACTCCCGCCGCGCCCTCTCTATGAGCTCGGGATTGGAGGCGACTTCCTCACGGATTTCCTTGATGGCCACGGGACTGTACTTTCCCGTGGCATTGTCAACTATATACCCCTGAAAGACACGGCCCATGCCGCCCTCTCCGAGCGGTGCGCTGTCGCGGTCATACTCGTAGTGGAACCCGTTGGCGAGCTCGTATTCTCCCTGAATGGAAACAATGTTCATGACTATCCCTGTTTTACGGCTCCACAATCTACTTCACAACCTCAAAGACGGCTGCCTCCTCCCCCTCAAGGTAAGGGAGAATCAGATAGAAGCCCGGCTCTAATTCATCTACGAGAAGTTCCGCAGATTCCCTGCCCAGATTAACTGACAAATAGCGGTATGGCTTATAGTCATCTCCGGCCTTATAGCACGGATAGCGCGACCTGTCCTTATGGTAGATGCGTTCCTCCTTGAGCTTTATTATCTCAGGACAGACAGTCGATACGGAATCCACAGTAACAGAGAGACGGACATTGCGCCGCTTTGCCTTGATAACATTACGGTCCTTGAGAACCAACTTACCGTCAGCTTCCCTCGTGAATGTGACTGGCTTAAAGGAGATGCCTTCAATCTTTACCTTCTCAAGCTTCTGGGCAAATGTCGGAGGCTCAACCTTTTCCGGCACCTTCACCACCGGCGGGGCCGGAACGACATAGTCCGGATTCGGAATCTTGACATACTTTATGATTTCGCCCGTAGGGATGGTGCGCTCCACGGAACTGTTCTTCGCCTTAATCGTGAGCGACTGTCCGATGAGCCTGGCGACAATGAAGCCCTCGATGATATCGCCGTTCCTGACATCAATCCTGTCCAGCATATCCACCTGACTCCAGAGCCCGGCCTTCATGTCGGCAGGCTCGGACGAGATGCTGAAAACATTGTCATATTTCACGACAACATCGGAACTGTCCGGAAGTTCAAGCCTGTAGCTCTTGCCGAGCACCGTCTCGACTATACGGCCCTTGTAGAACCGGCCCGTCTTGAGAATCATGACGTCAAGCACGCCGCGGCTGAAATCAGAATCCCTGTCAAGTTTCTCCGTTTTTTCGACGGTGTTCCATCCGAGCCTGCGGGTGGTGTTCTCTGTCTTGACGCAGATGTATTCGCCGGGAACCTGCTCGCAGATGTATCCTTCGTACGTTTCACCGCCAGTTGTGTATAT
This sequence comes from Bacteroidales bacterium UBA6408, assembly GCA_002439805.1. Taxonomy (GTDB): domain Bacteria; phylum Bacteroidota; class Bacteroidia; order Bacteroidales; family UBA932; genus Cryptobacteroides. Next base: position 4,792 of record DJPQ01000026.1, on the reverse strand, counting down.
CTTCTCTATCTTCTGGCCCCACAACGACACCGTCGCAGCAAAAAGGAGCGAAGAGAGCAAAAACAATCTTTTCATACTTTCCTATTTTAAGAGATTTATGATATTCTCGGCCTTCTCGCACTGATTGTATTCCTTCCCGTTATAGAACGCCTTGGAAATCACTCCGACGAGGTAGCCCTCCTCATCAAACACCGGCGACCCGGACGCTCCGCCTGTCACGACCGCGTTTATTCCATAGGTGGTCTTGTTGACATTGGTTATGGAGCCGCTTGTGAACGTCGCCTCGACGGCCTTGTCTATGAACACGTTGTCGTGTCCGTCGTCCTGAAGCAGGAAAGGAACCGGATACCCGAGAGAATAAATCTTGGATGCTATCGGCATATTTGACTTTATCGTAAGAGGAACACAGGTGGAACCCTCCGGCAGACGTCCCGTCACTGTCTGAATGACAGCGATGTCTATATCCTTGTCATCACTGGTATTGACGATGCGGCAGTTCACCCAGTTATCGACCTTGTTGTACTTCCCGTTCGGGACTATCCTTATGTACTTGCAGACTGTCTTGACGGACACATCCGCAAAGGCCGGCCTGTTTTCATAGGCCCGGCAATAAAGTTCCTTGATGCGGTTTGCCGCAAATTCCTCCACTCCGTACTTCACCGGATCCACGACATGAAGACTCGTCACGAGACGTCCGTCGCTTGAGACAAAGAAACCGGTCGCACGTGCAACGGTGTATTCATTGCCCCCGGGGTTCGACTTCCAGAAAAGCTGTCCCTCGTCGTCATAATGAAGCGTATAGTTCAACGGCTCGGTGCCGCTCAGCGGACACGACGCCTGAAAATAGAATCCGACCTCAATAAGGGCGACGCTCGAAGCATACTTGTTGTAAATCTTTTCCGGGGTCACAGGCTTGGCAATAGGGCCTTCCTCCCTTTTGAACCAGCCGAACGGGTTCTTAATTCCGACAAACACACAGAAGGCAACCAGAACGGCGGCTATGCATGAACCTGCTATAGCCGCGGCGCTTCCGCCCTTCGAGCCCTTCTTGACCGGATTCGGAACGGACACCCCGCCGCAGATGATTTCATCCTTCGCGCTGATTCTGTAGTCCTGATTTTTAGGGATGCGCGTGCCGTTCACGAGAGTCCCGTTCGTGCTGTGGTCTGTTATGTACCACTTGCCGTCCTTCTTCTGTTTCACCGTGGCATGGAAGCGGCTGACTCCCGTGCCGTCAATCTGGATGGAATTGCGGTTGTTGCTTCCGATGCCGAGTATGGCCTTCACGTCGGAAGGAACCCTCATGGAAGGCACTGCGGTCCAGTCAAGGGGCTGGTCGGCAAATGTTATTGAATCACGGCGCGTCACGGTGACTTCCTTGTTCGGAGCTATCTTGCGGCCGTTGACATAGGTTCCGTTTGAACTTTCGGTATCGACGAGAAGAATGTCGCCGTTGTCGAGGAGTATCAGTTCAGCATGGTGGCTGCTGGAATATTGGCTTGTAAGAACGATGTCGCATTCAGGCGCACGTCCAATCTTAATCAGTCTCATAAGTAAATCTGTTTTACCGGCCGCCGACATCGGGCCGACGGTCTCAGGTTATTGTTAATAAATGGCATCCGGAACGACTTTCGGAGTTTCCGGCTCCTCCTTCGGCTTTTCTTTCTTTGGTTTGACCACACGCGGCTTCGGAGCCTCTTTTTCCTTCTCCACGGTGGCGGCCTTGTCCCCGTCAACAACTTTAGGAGCTTCCTTCCCGGCTTCTGCCCCCGCCTCCGGAACTGTTCCGACAGCGCCCGGAATCACGGTCTCGACAGTCTCCTTGCCCGCGTCCGCCTTGCTGCCTGCTATCCGGACTATCCCGAAAACAAGCAGCGCCACGACCGCCGCTGCTCCTACCGACGAGAGCAGCGCCACGAGAAGAGTCCTGTCCTTAGGAACGAGACTCCAGTCCAGGTCCTGGACATGGGCGAAAGAAATCTCGTCCTCGCGGGTCACAGGGACTTTCTCTCCCTGAGATATGCGGATGCCGTTGACATAGGTTCCGTTCCGGCTCTGGTCTGTTATAAAGTATTTCCCGTTCCGTCCCACTTCAAGAACGGCATGACGGCGGCTCACAACATCGGAATCGTCATTCAGGACGATGTCGGACTGCAAGTCCCTTCCTATTGTAAAATAACGCTTCATATCTTATTTCGGATTTATTGGTCATCGGCCGGATTGCCGGCTCCGTCCTGCTGAACATCGGAGTTTTCTGTGCCGATCTCATTTTCGTGAACGGCCGCCTCCGTGTCTGCCTTGCTCATGTTGCAGAGCATGAATACATTCCCGGCAAGGCTCACCACAAGAAGGGCGGCAAGAACCGCGACGATGATTTTTGCTTTTCTTGTCATTTTTTCCTTAAGTTTTGAATTTTTCCGGACCTCAACCAAAGCTATGGTCATGTTGTCGTAGCTTCCGCCCTTTTTCTGACCGATTCTATCGACGGCGTCCGCAAGTTTCTGCACGACAACGCCTGACTGGGTCCTTTCCGTCAGCATGGACAACAGTTCAGTCTCCTTCATCGTCCCCCATATTCCGTCGGTGCACAGGACAAACCTGTCACCGGATTCGTACGGAAGAACCTCAATCTCCGGCTCCACATCGGGGAATATTCCAAGTCCCTGAGTTATGATGTTGGAATTCTCCGACATTCTCGCCTGTTCTTCGGTAAGGACACCCGTCCGCACCATCTCGAAGACCATCGAATGGTCAAATGTCCTGAAATGCTTTCCGTGCCCCCTCAGCTGATAGACGCGGCTGTCTCCGAGATGCGCCACGACGGCATGGACATCGTTGATTATGAGCAGGGTGAGCGTCGTCCCCATTCCCGATATTCCGTGGGCGGCAGCGGCGGCGATGACATCCTTGTTGGCCTTGCGGACCGCACGGCGGACGATGTCCTCATCCGACTCCGCCGTTTCGGCCTCAAGAAGAGTTGACAGGATGCTGCTCACAGCCACAGATGACGCTATCTGCCCGCCCTGCATACCGCCCATGCCGTCACAGACTGTCACGGCAAAGCCGAGCGGAGTGTCACAGTAACCATAATAGTCCTGATTCTCACTTCTTCCGCCTATACGTGTCTCGATGACGCCCCTGAGCTTATGTTTTGTCTTAACGGCTTCCATCCGTCGCTACATTATTATTGTACCGCCGTTCGGCTTCTGAGGTTCATTCCTCTGCTGCGGCTGCCCCACCGTCTGGCCGAAAGGGCCGAAGCCTCCGGCAAACGGGCCGCCCGGAGCCGGCGCCTGATAGACCGGCGCGGCCTGCCGGTTCACGGGTATGAAATCGGGCGAAGGCTTAAGTCCGAGGGACTTGACGTCGATGAGGACAAGGTAGAATTCGTAGTGTTCCCCTATCTTGATTATGTCGCCGTTGTGACATTCCGCAGGATTGAAGCCGAGAGTGCTTCCGTTGAGAGTCGTGCCGCAGGTTGACTGCGTGTCCTGAATGAACACAAGGACGCTGTCCGGATTCTGCATCTCACGGACAACTATCTGGGCGTGGTTGTCGGAAACGGTGGCCTCCGGCAGATTGATGGCGCAGGTCGCCGCCCTTCCGATGGAGTTCGGGCCGAGGTAGAGCGGCCAGTACTCCCCGTTGGAAGTGCGTGACACGCTGTAGAGGAAGCCCATGATAGGCTTGTGCAGTTCCTTGGCTGCGGCAGGGGCGGACGCCGCCTGATTCATTCCGGGAAAAACGGTCCCGTTGTAGGCCGGCGATGCAGGTTGAACTTCAGGGCTGAATCCAGCCGGGGCAGGAGCCGCCGCTCCCATTCCCGGGACAATAGTTTTGTTGTTGCTCATATTGATGTTAGTTTGGTAATTTCATTCCTGCGACATAAAAAACGAGAGTGTGGAGCAGTTATCCGTCTCTATCACAACGGGGTTCTGGAACGACCCAAGCACAAATAGAAACACTCCTCCACACTCGTATTGCTTGGGTTTATCCTTCGCAAATACAAGAATGAAGCGACGCCGTTTCCCCTGTGCTTAATGAATTTTCCAGATTCCGTTGCAGGGACAAAAGCTAATCACTTTCATCAATATGTCCGAAAACATCGCGTATGCCCCAAGGACAGTCCACGACATTTTCGCCGTAAAGATAGGCATTTATTCCAATGTACGCAAAACTAATTTCATTTTTATTTTCTTTTGTCTTATTTTTGCACTGCGGCAGGCGGCGGCATCATGATACGCGCCGGCACCGTGCCATATACATATTTATAGAGAAACTTTGCCGTTTTAGGACGGAACTACTTTATCACATATTTTTATTTGTACGAAATGAAGCACGCATATGTTTTTCCCGGGCAGGGAGCACAGTTCACGGGGATGGGGCTGGACCTTTATGAGAAAGGAGGAAAATGGAGGGATATGTTCGAGAGGGCAAACGACGTTCTCGGGTTCAGGATTACCGATGTCATGTTCGGAGGGACTGCGGAGGAGCTGAAGCAGACGCGGGTGACACAGCCGGCCGTGTTCCTCCATTCGGTCATCAAGGCGCTGGACTACGAACGGCCCGACATGGTGGCGGGGCATTCGCTCGGGGAGTTCTCCGCGCTGGCGGTCTGCGGTGCGCTGGAGTTTGAGGATGCGCTCAGGCTGGTCGCCGCCCGTGCCGAGGCGATGCAGAAGGCCTGCGAGACGAGAGCCGGGGCAATGGCGGCAGTCATCGCGCCGGAACCGGAGGTGATTGAGAGAATATGTGCGGAAGTCAGCGGAGCGGCGGACGGCTGCTGTGGCGA
>DJPQ01000051.1:10013-10172 GCA_002439805.1 Bacteroidales bacterium UBA6408 | reverse complement strand
ATTCTTGAAGACGGGTTCACGCAACAGCTCACGCAGGCCTGCGAGGTCGCGAACTTCCCACCGGATGTCAAACTTAATTTTGTCAGGGATATGTTTACGGAAATGGACTACAAGGCCGAGACCAGGGCGTACTACAAGGACGGATTCGCCGAGGGAAGA
>DJPQ01000051.1:4425-9970 GCA_002439805.1 Bacteroidales bacterium UBA6408 | reverse complement strand
GAGGGAAGAGCTGAGGGAAGAACCGAGGGAAGAAATGAGGGAAGAAATGAGGGAATGAGGGAAAAGGCCCTGGACACGGCGCGGAGGCTCCTTGCTGCGGGAATACAGCCCGAAACAATCGCGTCATGCACCGGGCTGAGTCCTGATGAAATCAAGTCTCTATCTCGGGCTTGATGATTGTCGTAAAAAATTCACCGATGATTACAGAAATGTGGCGTTTGAAAATCGGACGTCACTTGGCGTAGAAGCGGTACTCGGTGGTGGTGTAGTAGCGTTCGCCGGGGCGGAGAACCGTTGAGGGAAAGCGCGGCTGGTTGGGACTGTCGGGGAAATGGATGGTTTCGAGAAGCATCCCGCCGAATTTCTCTATCGGGCCGTACTTGCCCTGATAGCTCTCGTTGAAGCTGCGGCCCGTGAATGTCAGAAGGGTCGGCTCGGTGGTCCAGGTTTCCACTCCCCTGCCGGACTTGCGGTCGTAGAGGTCGGCCGCCTTGCGGAGAGTGCCGTCCCAGCCGCGGAGAACCCAGCAGGCCGACATTCCGTGCATTATGCGCAGATGCTCGTTTTCCATGTCTATGCGGTAATCCACCCTGTGAGGCTCACGGAAATCGAACGGAGTGCCATCCACGGGAAGAAGCTTGTCCGGGCAGAAATGGGTGTTGTTCTGCACGCAGGTGTCGGCCTCGACCTGAAGGAGATGATCCATCACATAGCCGCCCTCGTCACCCTTGAGATTGAAATAGGTATGGTTCGAGAGATTTACCACCGTAGGCTTGTCGGTGACCGCCTCGTATTCAGCCTTCACGGTGTTGTCGTCGGTGAGCCAATAAGTCACCCAAGCGTCCATATTTCCCGGGTAGCCCTGTTCGCCGTCCGGGCTCAGTCTGTGGAAACGAACCCCGGCGCGGTCTTCTTCCCGAACAATCTCGGATTCCCACACAAAACGGTCAAAGCCCCGCGGCCCCCCATGGCACTGCACGGGTTCGCCGCCGAAACTCTCGTTGGCGACGAGCTCATAGTGCACCCCGTCAAGATTGAAGGAAGAGTGGTCTATACGGTTGCCGTAGCGGCCGATTACAGGTCCGATGAACCTGTCCTTGTGCTCGAAGTTCTCCAAGTCGCCGAAACCGACGACAATGTCGCCGAGCTTCCCGTCGCGGTCGGGAACCCTGACGCTGACGATTCGCGCACCGTAGTCGGACAGCTGCATGGATGCGCCGCAGTGGTTAACTATGGTAAAAAGCTTTACAGGTTCTCCGGTGGAGAGTTTTCCGAAGGCGGATTCGGTCACGCCGGCCTTCGGAGAGCAGGAAAAAAGCAGCGGAATAACGGCCGCCGCAATAAGTCCGGATGTTTTCATTCTGTCATCAATTATAGTGTCTGTGATTCGTCCGCCATTGACGGCAAAAGCCGTTGGCAGTCCCTCAATGATATGCAAAATAAGCGCAAATGATTCGTTTTAACAAGAAAAATGAGGTCAAAAGATGCAACTATTCTGTCATGTCCGCGAATGTCCCGCCCGCTCCGGTTGCCGGGAGAGCCTACAGATGACACACACATTCGTCAGTAAAACTGAAAAAGACATCGCCGGCGATGATTATGTGGTCGAGAAGGGATATGTCCAGAGACTTCAGTCCTTTACGAAGTTCGGCGGTCCGCTTCAGGTCCGACGTTCCCGGCTCCGGCGACCCGGAAGGATGGTTATGGAACAGGATTACGCCGGTGGCCTTCTTCTCAAGCGCGAGACGCGCAACGACCCTTGAATCTATGCCGGTGTCGTTAAGGCCCCCGGAACTCACCAGTTCCCTGCCCAGCGGACGGTTGCGGCGGTTGAGGAACAGCGCCCAGCATTCCTCATGGTCGAGCACACGAAGATGCGGGGCAAGCATCCTTGCGGCCGTAAGGGAATCAGTCACCGAAACATCCGTATTCCCGGCCTGCTCAAGCGCGCACCGGCGGCCAAGTTCAAAGGCGGAAGCCACTGACGCGGCCTTTCCGAAACCTATGCCCGGAACATCGCACATACGAGGAACAGACATCGTTGAAAGCAGGCAGAGGCTGTGTTCTGAGGCCCCGTAGAGTTCCCGCGCAATGTCCATAGCATTCAGCCCGCCGCCGGTGCCGGTTCTCAGAATCACGGCCAGCAGCTCCACATTTGACAAGGCCGTCAGTCCCCTGTCCCTCATCTTTTCCCGAGGTCTCTCGTCCTCGCTTAAATCCTGCATCTTCATAAGAAACTGTTTCTAAAGAAACTTTCAAAAAAAACAAACAATGAAGCGCAATTATAGCTGATATTTCCCGTATGAACGCAAGACCCGAAAAAAGAAACGCAGGATTTTTCTCTTTTTTGAAATCGGCAAATTTATTTTGAGGTTCATTAACCCTGAACTAATACCTGCACGAGACACAAGACGAATGCCCTCCCGAGCTCAGCTGCGCCAGAAGAGGCGGAGACGGGTACAGAGCCAAGTGGCGAGCATCATCAGCAGAGTGAGGATGAGTCCCTGCATGAATCCCCAGAAAGGGGAGCCGGAGGCAAGGTCGCCAATGAGCGGCATGACACCGGTCAGAGAGAGCAGCGGACCGATGACGAAGCCGGTCACGGTGTAGGCGACCATAGGGTTCTGGCCGACCCCGGTCAGGAAACCGCAGCGGAGTCCGGCGTTCAGTTCGGCTGACAGAAGCGCGGACACCACAAGGATGCCCATCCCGGAGGTGGTGAACAGATAGGACAGGTTGCAGTAGTCCTTTGTGATGCCGCCGTCGAGAGGGTCGAACATAATCCCGATGAGAGTCAACGCGAAACCGATGTAGCCAATCTTTGCCCAAACGGATTTTGCAAGCCGCCTTGTGACGGCAAGGAACGCGCCCGCAAGAGCCGCTGTCACGAAGAAGTCGGCCACGACATGACGAGTGTAGAGTCCCCACAGCTGGACAAGCACCGCAACGGCCGCAACGAGAGAGGCCGGAGTCCAGACCTTCTCCTCAATAGCGGCATTGCGTTCAGGCAGATTCCTGAAGGCGAGAATCATGTCCCCGATGACGGAACCGACAAGAACAGGGATGACATACTGGAGGAAAGACCACTGGAAAGCCCAGCCTATGGCCGGGGAGACTTCAGGAACGAAGGACAGGGCCTGCGGCGCGTATGACGACACGGCCTTCACCGCCGCAATCAGAGCGATGCAGAGCCAGCGGTGCGCCATACTGTCACGTGTGAACAGCCAGAAGAGCCCGGCGAAAAGCGACGAGACGGCCAGAATCATGATGATAATGTCGTTGTCCGTCGTGAGCGGCACGCCGAAAAGAAACGTCTGCATGAGTCCGCAGCCGACGAGCATCACGACTCCGCAGATGTTCACGACCGGGCCGGCCCATTTCTTAGACGAAGGCAAGCGCATGAGGGACAGGCACATCGCCGCCCACACGAGCATCCGGAACAGGGATTTCGCCCACTCCGGCTCGCTTCCCTGCCAGATTCTGTAGCCGTTTCCCAGCACGAGCGCAAAGACCGTGAGCACAGCCCATCTTTTAAGGAGACCGCCGCATATCGCCCATACGCTCACACCTCTGTCCAGCTTTTTCCGCATTGAGAACGGCAGCGCCGCGCCCATCGACAGAAGGAAGAAGGGGAACACGAGATCCACCCATGTGATTCCGGGGACGTTAGGGTTGAAGTCATAGGTCGGCGGCGGTGTCTGTGCATGGAACATCCACCCGGGCAGTCCGGAATAAAATCCGACGTTCGCGCTGAGCACCATCCCGATGATGGCGAAGCAGCGGAGTATGTCGATTGATGCGATCCTTCCCGCCGGCGCACAAGCTTTTTCATTTTCCATAATTATATGATTTAAAATCTGACGCAATTTATTTTTCGTGTTTTTTGACGGCTTTCTCAGAACCCCTCCACGGAGTCCGGCGTTCTCGTGCGCAAAATACGAATAAATTTCAATATATTCTTAAAGTTTTGTAACTTTCGGCTTCAAATGAATAAAAAATCTTAAAAATTAGGGATATGAGAAAGATATTATTTACTCTCATTGCTATGTTTATGGCACTGTCCGCATACGGAAAGCCTGTGACCGGAAAGGTCGTGTGCGAAGGGAAGGGCGTCGCGGGAGTTGCGGTTTCTGACGGATACAGCGTCGTGACGACGGACTCCAGAGGTCGTTTCCGGCTTGACGTCGCGCCGCAGGGGCGTTTCGTTTTCATTTCAACGCCGAGCGGACACATATCCCCGACCCGCGGGGAAGGAGCCTACTGGCAGAGAATCGAGGAGAGGAAAAAGCATTATGACTTCACGCTCCTGCGCAATCCGAAGGACGACATGAGGCACAACGTCGTCGTGATTGCGGATCCTCAGATAAGCGACGCGGACGAGTTCGGGGGCCTCCGCGAGCACGCCGGATATGTCAGGGAGTGCGCGGAGAGGGTCGCGGAGGACTACACCTTCGGGCTGTGCCTGGGCGACATCGTGGGATGGGACCACACGCTCTACCCCGAGTACAACGAGATTATGGACGCGACTGGAGTGGATTTCCGCAAGGTCATCGGCAACCACGACATGACAAACTACGGACGCTCGTTCGAAGGCTCCACAAGGGACTTCGAGACAATGTACGGGCCGACATACTACTCGTTCAACGTCGGGAAGGTGCACCACATCGTGCTCAACGACAACTTCTTTGTCGGAAAGGACTGGTACTACATCGGCTACCTCCCGGAGGAGCAGCTGCGCTGGATGGAGCAGGACCTCGCGCTCGTGGGGAAGGAGATGAAGGTGGTGGTGTCGCTGCACATCCCGACCACCCTGCGCGAATGGGACAGGACCGGCTACAACTTTGACTACAGTAAGATTGCAGACATCATGTGCAACAAGAAGGCCGTCTATGACCTGCTGGCTCCGTACGACGCGCTGATTCTCTCCGGACATATGCACACCGGCAACAATGAGATAATCTCCGGTCGTCTCATGGAGCACAACATCGGCTCGCTCGGAGGCGCGTGGTGGTGCGGACCGGTCTGCGCCGACGGGGCCCCGGCCGGGTTCAAGATTTACACCTTCGACGGAACTGACGTGAAATGGACTTTTCACGGATGCGGCACAAGGGAGGACTACCAGATGAAGGTCTATGCCGACGACCCGGCCTACCCGGGGCAGGTCGTGGTGAACGTGTGGGACTATGACCCGCAGTGGAAGGTCGAGTATTTCGAGGACGGGGCGAAGGTCTGCGACATGACGCGCTTCGAGGGCAGGGACCCGCTTGCGATGGGCCTCTACCGCGACCCGTCGTCGCTCAGGCGCGGCTGGGTGTGCGCCGTCCTCACCCGGAACCTCCTCAAGGCTCCCCTCTCGTCCGAGGCCAAGGAAATCGAAGTCCGCGTCACCGACCGCTTCGGCCGCATCTATACTGAAAGAATCCGCCGGGACTAAGAAACTGAACAAAAAATTCAAACATCTTCTAAGACCACAGCGGAACATCTCTTCCGGTTCAGAAAACGGTCGCCTTAACGGCCGATTCTTATCAAAATGTTCGGAAAAATC
>DJPQ01000051.1:0-4398 GCA_002439805.1 Bacteroidales bacterium UBA6408 | reverse complement strand
GATTTTTCCGAACATTTTGATAAATTTGCAAGAAAATTTGCTATGAAAAGGAAAATCAGTGAACAGTTGTCGGGATGGAAAGACAAAGCCGGAAGAATGCCGCTCATCGTGGATGGGGCACGGCAGGTAGGCAAGACATACATCATTCAGGAGTTCGGAAAAGAGCAGTTTGAGAACACTGTCTATCTGAACATGGAGACGGAGACCGCACTGACCAGACTGCTGGAGTCAGAGATTGCCCCCGATAAGATTATACAATTCATCGAAGCTCTCAAGAATGTAAGAATCATCGCCGGAAAGACACTGATTTTCTTCGACGAGATACAAGCCTGCGAACGGGCGCTGATGTCATTGAAATATTTCTGCGAGCAGACCCCTCAGTTCCATGTAGTGGCGGCCGGCTCGCTTCTCGGTGTTGCCATAAACCGCAAGAGATGCCCATATCCTGTCGGTAAGGTGGAAGAAATGAGGCTATACCCGCTGGATTTTGAGGAGTTTCTCTGGGCAACTGGAAAGGAAAGCCTCGCGTCGGAAATCCGGAGCCACTTCAGAGCTGACGAAAAAATGCAGGAAGTCTGGCACGATATGGCACTGGATTCATACCGGGACTATTTCATAGTCGGCGGGATGCCGGCCGCCGTCGCGGAGTTTGTCAGAACCGGAAGCTTCATCCAAGTTCAGCAAATACAGAGCGGCATCCAGAACCAATATGTCGCGGACATGGCAAAATACGCCGACAACCAGACAAGCGTCAAAATAAGAGCCTGCTATAACTCCATCCCCATACAGCTCGCCAAGGAAAACACGAAATTCCAATACAAGGTCGTACAGAGGGGCGGAACGGCGACTATCTTCGGGGAGGCCATAGAATGGCTCGAATTCGCCGGCATCGTAATAAAATGCCGACGGCTTGAGCATGGGTTCATACCCATAAAGGCATACATAGACTTGGCCGATTTCAAGCTGTACATGGCGGACATCGGGCTGCTCACGATGGCTTCCGGCATTCCGCTGCAAACGATTCTCTCGCCGATCGAGGAAGACAACACTTACTTGGGAGCAATGACGGAAAACTTTGTCGCACAGGCACTTGTTGCAGGCGGACATTCCGCAAACTACTGGCAGAGCGACGGCAAGGCAGAGGTTGATTTTGTCCTGCAGCTTGACGGAAAGGTCGTGCCGGTTGAGGTCAAGAAAGGAAAGAGAAACAGGTCCAAGAGCCTCGGGGTCTTCGCGGAAAGGTACAAATCGGAGTATGCCCTCAGAATCTCGAAGAAGAATTTCGGGTTTGAGAACGGGATTAAGTCCGTGCCGCTGTATGCGGTGTTCTGCATATGAGCAAGCGGCGGGAGGTCGGATGACCTCCCGCCGCCGCGGTCAGTGAGCCTTGGCGCTCACTCGGGGATTTTTCCTTGCGGAATTATTGTTATTCAATCTTGAGGCAGCCTGCTACACCATATTGCGCGTCAATATAGTAAACATACAGAACACCATCCTTCTCTGTAATGCAGGCATCGCTGAACGTTCCGGCACCGGTCCAGTCTTTATTGATGTATTTAGGATTACCATCTTCATCAACTCCGTCTTCAACCCAATTAGCCTGACTATAAATGTTAAGAGTGTAGAATTTCTCTACTTTGTCCGCCTGAGTTGCATCCAGAACAACAACCTCCGGAGAGTCATAGTTGAAATGGCAGCTATGAATCATAGCAAGATATTTCTTCTCCCCATTTTTAACCACCGAAATGCAGTCATTGTTCTCCATCCAGCCACATCCTGTAACATAAGCGACACTCCAAGTATTATTCGCAAGATCTGAACAATACTGAAGATTATAATCGCCGCCATATCCGATAAACCAAAGTCCATCAGCCAAAGTCGCGCCATTCGGAGCGACGCAGCCGCAGAAAGCATTTGATGTATATGGCGTTGTGCCATATTTAAGAGCACCAACTACGCCATTCGTGACTTCCCATGCCATCCAAAATGCACTATAAGACGCATACGCCGTAATTACAGCATTGCCTTCAATGTTACCTGAAACGCGGACATTGCCCATCTCTCCGCACCAAATATTTCCAGAATTATACTCAACGAGAAGTTTCGGAGTCTGCTCAAGAGACTTTGTCGTATAAAGTCTGAGCATTTCAGCAGTCTCATCATTCGCCCACTTAGCATTGGCTGCGAAGATAACATTGCCTGCATCATCGACACAAAGACTCTGTGCTTTCATTCCTTCCGGAAGAGTTATGGTCTGCGCCACAGTTCCATCCGCAGGGTTCAATGCAAGGATTTGGGAACCGTTTGCAAGAAGGACATAATCGCCATAAACGGCAAGACGAGCACCATTTGCCGGAACAAATCCTGTCCAGTCGGTTGCGGGCTTCTTTACCCATGACACGGTAGCACGGCCAGTCTGATTCACAGTGAATGTAAGAGGTTCAAAGCCTTCGGCTGAAACAAGAATCTTCGCAGCACGAGGTTCAAACTCACTATAGGCATCCACGGTGAGCTTCGTAACCTGCTCGCCATAAGCCTTTGTCGCGGCTTTCTTTACCCAGGTGACATCCTCCGGAATCGTGACCTCGTAAGGAATGTTGGTCATGACCTTGAGCTCGACCTCGCCGCCCTTGCTGTCAATCTCGGCCGACTCGGAAACGAGGGCAATCTTGTTGACCTGAGCCTGAATGAGCTTGAACTCCTGCTGTGCGACGCCGGCAGTCACAACGATTACGGCAACACGCTCGTCATTCGTCTTGTTTTCCTCTGCAATGACCTTGACCTTGCCTTCTCCGGCAGTTCCTTTTGAACCGGCGATTGTGCACCATTCGTAAGTTTCCTTGAGCTTGGCAGTCCAGTCGACGTTGGTCGTGAACTCGACGAAAAACTCGGTCTCCTCGGTTCCGGCGAGCGGAATCTGGTACTCGGTCTTGTCCGCCTTGATTTCAGGAGTAACCTGCTCCTCCTTCTTGCAGCTGACCAGCGCGAGGGCAATGGCCACCAGCGACAATAGAATCTTTTTCATAATAAAATGTGTTTGTTAGTGTGTAGTTTTATGTTTTAGTTTACAATATGCTATTTTACGGTCTCGAGGTACCGGTCGAAGGCCGTCTTGAAGCTGCTCCAGTAATCATACATCCGGATGTGGCAGAGGTCGAAGACGAAGAAGCCGTCCGCGTTGTTTATGCACGCATCGACGATGTCCGGCATGAGAGCGCCCTGCCCGCCTTCGGTGAAACCATCGGAGTTGCCGATGTCAGGGCCGCCGTAGTAAGGGACATCACCCTTGAAGAGGTTCGCCGCACGCTTGCAGAAGCCCTCCATTGTCCACTCGTCCGAACCATGGATGCTGTCCGCATCGGCGTATGCGCCGATAATCATCACGTCGCAGTGGTCGGCATAGCCGTAGTCCTTGTAGTCGGCGGAAGCCCACCTGTAACCGTCGGCCTTAGGGTCGTACTTAGGGCTCGCCCAGTTCACTCCGCTGTAGTAGTAGCTTGAGTACCAAGCGCCGACATAGGCTCCAAACTGGCAGTCGGCGTTCACCGAGTGCACCTTGTCGGAAACCTTGACGATGAAGTCGTGGATGGTCTTTGCACGGAACGCGAGCCATGACTTCTGCATCGATGTCACTGATTTGCCAAGTGCGTTCTGTCCCGGAGAAAAGATGTCCGAAGGCCAGTTCTCGACCTTCTTGCCGAGATAGTCCTCGAATTTCTCACGTGAAGAGTCGGAGAAGTCGCTCATGAGGCTGTAGTCGTCGAAACGGCAGCGGTCGAGGATTATCCCGTCGACATCGTACGCGGCGAGTTCACCGATGAGCCTCAGGAGATAGTCCTGCACCTCGTCGTTCGCCGGGCTCAGGAACTTCGCGCCGTAATCGTTTTCGTCATCCTGCAGGTCCATCGTGTTCACAAGCCCGTCGGGGGCATTTATGACGCTCGCCCATGACTTGGGAGCGGTGCCCCGGTAGAATATGCCGTCGCTTCCGAGACCGTAAGGGCACAGATAGCCGCCGACAAAGGTGTTCATGCTGGCGAAGACCCTGAGACCGTTCTCATGTCCCGCATCTATGAATTTCTGGAGATAGTCGAAAGACGCGGTTCTGCTGAGCCAGACATATCCACCGTTCACCCATGCATCCACCTTGTCAAGCCCGTGCTCGACGGAAGACTTGAAAAGCACGCCGGTAGTGGTAGGGCGGACATCCACGACGATGTGCGTGAAGCCCATGTCCGCGATTCTCTTCACGTCCGAAGCAATCTTGGACTCGCTGTTCGCATATTCATTGAAATTGGCCGCCGCGTCAATCCACACGAGCCTCGGCTTGCCCTTGATTTCAGGCAGTTCCGGTTTCTCCGGCTGATCCGGTTTCTCCGGCTGGTCCGGAACTTCCGG
>DJPQ01000043.1 GCA_002439805.1 Bacteroidales bacterium UBA6408 | reverse complement strand
GCAGTGCAACGCCGCAGATCGCCTATTATTTGGATTTTGACTATTTGGATTTTGAGGCTATGGTATATGTAAACCCGAACGATATCGACTCCGCAAACTGCAGCCCGCGCTTCTTCATTATGGCGTTTCCGTCGGCGTCCTTGCCGGCTTCCTTCAGGACATTGTTGTCATAAATCATGTTCGTCGTGACGGTTAGGGCGAAATACTTCGCGAGCTTCCAGTCGAACTTGTTATCCCAGTTGAAGCGGACGGACATTTTGTTGAGATAGTCGGAGAAGAGGACAACCTGAGAGGTGTATTTGAAATTGTCGTTCACGTTCACCTTGAAATCTATCTTAATCTGAGTACCGAGCTGGAACAGAGCCGGGCGGTAGGCTGAACCGTTTTCTACAGATGCATGAAAATTATCGTATGCCTTCCTGTCCTCCTCGCTGAGAGCAGCCGGATCGACACCGTCAAACTTTTCGTTCAGAGCCTCAGAATCCTTGGTAAACTTCATTCCATATGCCTTGCGGAACTGGCTGTCAGTCACGATTGTAAAACCTCCGGTAAGAGGCGCGAAGCTGACGGAGACCCAGTTTGCCGGATTCCAGTCAAGACCGAGCGCCAATGTGGTGTAGGCCGGAGAGAGGAAACCGGATTTTGCGACACGAGCGTCCTGCCAAAGCCGCTTCTGGTCCTTACGGCTGAGTTCATCAAGCTTTGGAATATTGCCCTCCGCATCCTTAAAGCTGTCAGGAACCGCAGGTGTCTTGTAATCATACCCTTTAGTGAACTGGCTCTTGAAGTCAAAGTTGGCCGATGCATAGAGCTGCTCGTGAACTCTGTGCCCCCACTTGCTCTCAAGATAGATCCGGTCATTGCTCTTCTGGAACAGAGGCTTTGAAGAGGCATAGAGCAGACCATACTCCAGCTGGAGGCGGTTGTTCCAGAACATCTTGTCCTTCTTCCAGTTAGCATTGCCGTCGGCGTATCCCTTGAGCGTGAAGGTGTTGTCTCCGCCGGCCGCCCAGTTAGTGAGGCTCGTCTGACCGACATTTATCTGTGTCGTGAGCGAATTTGTCCAATAGTTCGGCTTTTTCGGCTTGGCCTTCTGGACCGGTGCAGACGCAAACGCGGCGGCGGCTTCCTGAGCGGCCTTCTGCACGTCATCCTGAGCCGAAGCGGCGGACGATGCGCACGCCATCATTACGATGGCAACAAAGATTTTCTTCATGATATTCATCAACACACTAATTATTATTCAGATTTCTCCGCTCCACTCCGTTCCGGTCGAAATGACAGGGAATAACGGAGACTAATAAGAAATTGAGAAAATCACCCTGCGGTGCGAAGGCTTGCCGGTGTAGATGCACCTGCCCTCCTCCTCGCAGACATAGCTGTCAATCGGGATGCAGCGGATGGTCGCCTTGGTCTCCTCCTTGATGCGCTCCTCGGTCTCGGTCGTGCCGTCCCAGTGGCAGAGCAGGAAGCCGCCCTTCTTGATTTCCTCCTTGAACTCATCCCATGAGTCAACCTTGCGCACGTTCGCGTCACGGAACGCGAGAGCCTTCCTGTACATATTCTCCTGTATGTCCTTCAGCAGCTGTTCGATGTGAGCGGAGACCCCAGCCTGAGAAATCGAAGTCTTCTCCAGAGTGTCCCTGCGGGCAATCTCAAGCGTGCCGGCGGCGAGGTCACGCGGACCCATCGCGATGCGCACCGGAACTCCCTTGAGCTCCCACTCGGCGAACTTGAAGCCCGGGCGCAGGGTGTCGCGGTCGTCAATCCTCACGCTCACGCCGTCCTTCTCGAGTTCAGCCTTAATCTGAGACATCCTCTCCACTATGGCGGAGTGCTCCTCGTCGGTCTTGTAGATAGGCACCATAACCACCTGAATCGGGGCGAGCGCCGGAGGAAGGACAAGGCCGTTGTCATCGCCGTGAGCCATGATGAGCGCACCCATAAGACGGGTGGAAACGCCCCATGATGTAGCCCAGACATACTCCTGTCTGCCCTCCTTGTTGGTGAACTGCACGTCAAAAGCCTTGGCGAAGTTCTGGCCGAGAAAGTGCGAGGTGCCCGCCTGGAGAGCCTTCCCGTCCTGCATCATGGCCTCAATCGTCAGTGTGTCGAGCGCACCGGCAAACCTTTCGTTCGGCGACTTGTGCCCGACGACAACCGGAAGCGCCATGGTGTTGCGGGCAAAGTCGGCATACACGCCGACCATCTTCTGCGCCTCCTGCTCGGCCTCTTCGCGGGTTGCATGAGCGGTGTGGCCCTCCTGCCAGAGGAACTCCGCAGTACGGAGGAAAAGCCGCGTCCTCATCTCCCAGCGCACGACGTTCGCCCACTGGTTGCAGAGTATAGGAAGGTCGCGCCACGAGGTGACCCAGCCCTTGTATGTGTTCCAAATGATTGTCTCCGAAGTCGGGCGCACTATGAGTTCCTCCTCAAGCTTCGCGGACGGATCGACAACCACGCCGTTCCCGTTCGGATCATTCATGAGACGGTGATGCGTCACCACGGCGCACTCCTTCGCGAATCCCTCCACATGCTCGGCCTCTCTGCTGAAGAAAGACTTTGGGATGAAGAGCGGGAAATATGCGTTCTGATGTCCCGTGTCCTTGAACATCTTGTCCAAAGTATGCTGCATCTTCTCCCAGATTGCATAGCCGTAAGGCTTTATGACCATACAGCCCCTGACAGCGGAACGTTCCGCAAGGTCAGCCTTCACCACGAGGTCGTCATACCACTGAGAGTAATTCTCCGACCTCTTTGTAACTTCCTTTGCCATATCTATATATCAATTTTGTTTCCTATATTTGCCATATCCGACGCACCCTTTTGCGACGTTTTCGTATAAATCCGCATCTTTCGGTGGCTTGTGCATGATTTGAAATAGGTATATTCTTTGCAATTCACGTCGGGATGCCGTATTCCGTGACGGACGAAATGCGGCGCGAAGTTAAGAAAAATATATGAATTTATGACAAAACGGCTTTATATATCAGGGGTGTCGGGAATCATGGCGCTGGCGATATGCGGCGCGATGATGTCTTCCTGTGGAACAACGGCACAGACTGCAAGTCAGTATGACGGAATATATTACACCCGACCGGAGAAAACGCCTTCCGCTGCGGACATCGCGAAAAGCAAGGAGGAGACAGACGCGCTGACGGAACTGACAAAAACGACGATGCTCGACGCAAGGGACAGTTCCGAAACGGCGGCTCAGGCGACAGTGGCCAAGGGGACGAAAACGCTGACGCTGAATCTCGAGAACGCGGACGTCACGACGGTCTATGTGGATCCGTTCATGGGATTCGCGCCGTACTACGGCTATGCATGGGCTCCGTACCGCTACGGGTGGGGGATTTACAGCCCGGCCTACTATGCCGGATATGACCCGTGGTTCTACGGAGGCTGGTACGGACGCTGGTACGACCCTTGGTTCTATGATTCATGGCTCTATGGGCCAGCATGGTACGGCGGCTATTACGGCAGCCTCTACTGGAGCGGATGGTACGACCCGTGGTACAGCCCTTGGCACTGCGACCATTACTGGCATCATCATCACCGCCCTGATCCATGGCATGACGGGCCGGCATTCGGACACGGCGGGGCTCCGGTGCACTACGGGTCAAGGGGCATCGGCGGCGGACTTGCCTCAAGTTCCCGTTCATCCGTTTCCGGCGCGAGGGGTTCGTCCGCAGTACGGAGTTCTTCAGTCACAAGGTCATCGTCAGCGGGTACGGCTGTCAGAAGGACGGCGGGCGTCCGCGGTTCAGCCAAGGCCGTCAGGGCAAACGGAACGCCGACGCGAAGCACAGCCGCGACCACGGCAAGGAGAACGACCGCAGCTTCCGGCAGCAACGGAGTCACGCGGGTAGCAAGGCCGGCGACTACGGTGCGCAACAACGGCAGTACCTCCTCCGCGGCAAGCGCATCGCGCCCGGGCAGGGGCAGCGGGACCGCCATCCCATCAAGAAGTTCCGGCAGCATTTCAAGACCGGCCGCCAGCGTGCGTAACTCATCAGGCAGCACCTCCACAGGCTCAGCCACAAGGAGTTACGGAAGTTACAGCAGACCGTCTTCCACGAGCCGCAGCAGCTCATCCTCAGGCAGCTACGGCAGAAGCACATCAGGTGCTTCAAGGAGCGCGACCTACAGCAGGCCGTCTTCCACGAGACGCAGCAGTTCATCCTCAGACAGCTACCGCAGCTCTTCTTCAGGCAGTTCGCGAAGCTCAGGTTCCTACAGCGGTTCATCAGGCCGCAGCGGCTCAAGCTCGTCGTACAGCAGGAGTTCCTCAAGCTCATCGTACCGGAGCAGCGGCTCGTCATACCACAGCAGCGGAAGCCACTCTTCGGGAGCGAGCAGGAGCAGCTCCGGCGGAGGTTCAAGGAGAAGATAGCGTTCAGGAACGGAAAAACAGGACAAAGAAGAATCAGACGGGAAATTCCCCGATGAATCAGAAACAAACGATTCTATAAAATGAAAAGAATAATTTTGACGGCGGCGGTCTTCGCCGCAGGTCTCTCGGCAGCGGCGCAGGACTTTACGGACGCGCTGAGATACAGCGAGAACGAATACGAGGGGACGGCAAGGACAATGGCTATGGGTAACGCCTTCACGGCGCTCGGCGGAGATATGGGTTCGCTCGGAATCAACCCGGCCGGCTCGGCGGTGGCGAGGCATTCCCAGTTCACGGTCAGCCTCGGCCCGAACATCACGATAGGGACAGCCCGCGGCACCGAACTGCCTGACGGCGAGACTGCGTTCGGGAAAAGCCTGCGCAAGACCGGGACAAAGTTCAGTCTCCCAAACCTCGGAGGCATGGTCAATTTCAGCACCGGCAGAAGCAGGGGGCTCAAGAACTGGAGCATGGGCTTCGTCGTGAACAACACGAGAAGCTACAACGAAGACTTCACCGCAAGGGGAACCAACTACAGGACATCAGCGTTCGGTGCTCTGGCTGTCCGGGCCGACGGTTTAGGCTACACTGCGGATGAGCTCGGCGCAAGCGACGTCTATGACAAGATTTATGTCTCAGACTGGGATGTCGCCACCGCATATCAGAGCGGGGCGGTCTGGAACGTCGATGACAAGAGCTTTGCCGGAATAACGGAATATACGGATTCGGAAGGCAATCCCACGCTCGGGGCGAGCGGACTCGACCAGCGCTACGGCAGGACACGCACCGGAACCAAGTCGGACTTCGTCTATAATCTCGGGTTCAACATTTCCGACGTCTTCTATTTCGGAGCCAACATCGGAGTCACGAGCGCGAGCTACACCCACAACGAGTTTCTGAGGGAGGACGCGATTTCTCCGGACGACTTCGACGTCACGTTTACCGACGCGGACGGCGTATCGACAACGACACATTTCACCTCGGCAAAGAGCACTTATGTCTATGACGCCGACGCGACCGGAGTCTATGGAAAGTTCGGATTCATCCTCACCCCATGGAGAGGCCTGAGGCTTGGAGCCGCCATACAGACCCCTACGGCAATCACCGTCGAGGAAAAGATAACATACGGGGCCGAAGGCAATTACGAAAACTCAAGGTACAGCGGAAACGCACGATGCGAGGGTGAGTTCAAGTACAATCTGAAGGCTCCTCTCCGGGCAAACTTCGGCGCAGCCTATACATTCGGCAGATATGGGCTCTTCAGCATCGACTACGAACTGGCGAACTACCGCAAGATGCGGTTCAGCGACCCGGAGACTTCCGACGACAGCGAATTCGACGGGAACAGCCAGATTTACGACCTCTGCGGCGTGCAGCACTATCTCCGTCTCGGAGCCGAGGTGAAGCCGACGGACGTCTTCTCAGTGCGTCTTGGCTACACCCTCAAGACAAACGGGCAGACCTACGAGTACGATGATGACGGCAAGAGTCTCATGAAGGCGCCCCATGCCAATGTGCACACCGCCGCATTAGGCCTCGGCTTCTCCACCGGAGCGTTCTTCGCCGACTTCGCCGCCGTAGGCTATTTCTACCCGACCGAATACATCCGCCCCTACGGCGACTACAACATCGCGAACGGTGTCTGGTCTCCGGAAATCCGCTACAGGCGCAATTTAGTCAAAGTCGTCGCCACTCTCGGCGTAAGATTCTAAGCGGGGCGCCTAAAAGGCGATCTGCTTCGTTGCAAAAGCCCTCAAAATCCTCACAACCACAAGGTTGCTCCGGTTTTGAGGGCTTTGTGCGCCTTGCATCTCATCCTTTTATGCATCCCCTTTCTTTCTGCCATTTAGAGCGGAATGAAATGAAGCGAGAAATCTGAATGCTTTTCAGCACAAAGATTTCTCGCTTTTCATTATAAAGTCAAAGTGAGGAGGGAATATCCCTACCCTATCTTGCCCAACTGCTGAGAGTAAAAGTCGCGGAAGTGGTGCGGATGCAAGGCGGAAATTGGATTTTACCCGCAGCAACCTGATGGTTGTGAGGACTAAAATCCGATTTCCAACGAAGCAGAAGTGCCGCTTCCGCGGCTTTTACAGTGTTCGTTTCACTTCAACAACCTGATAGGCCTCCACAATGTCACCGACCTTGATGTCGTTGTAGTTCAAGATGTTCAGACCGCAGTCCTGACCGGAAACGACCTCCTTGACGTCGTCCTTGAACCTCTTGAGGGAGCCGAGCTCGCCGGTATAGACCACGATGCCGTCACGGATGACGCGAATCTTGGAAGTGCGCTGGAGCTTGCCCTCGCGGACAATCGCGCCGGCAATGGTTCCGACCTTGGAAATCTTGAATGTCTCAAGCACTTCGGCTGTGGCAGTAATCTCCTCCTTCTCCTCCGGAGCAAGCATGCCCTCGATACCGTCCTTGACCTCGTTGATGGCATCGTAGATGACGGAGTAGAGGCGGATTTCGATTTCCTCCTTCTCGGCAAGCTTGCGGGCGCCGGTAGAAGGACGGACCTGAAAGCCGATGATGACGGCGTCGGAAGCCGCCGCAAGGAGCACGTCAGACTCGGAAATGGCGCCGACAGCCTTGTGAATCACATTCACGCGCACCTCGTCGGTGGAGAGCTTGATGAGGGAGTCGGAAAGAGCCTCAACAGAGCCATCGACGTCACCCTTGACGATGACGTTGAGTTCCTTGAAGTTGCCGATTGCGATTCGGCGGCCGATTTCCTCAAGGGTCATGTGCTTCTGTGTCTTTATGCCCTGAATACGAATGAGCTGCTCGCGCTTGTTGGCGATTTCCTTGGCCTCGCGCTCGTCTGCCATGATGTTGAAGGTCTCTCCGGCAGTCGGGGCACCGTTGAGTCCGAGAACTGAAACCGGAGTGGAAGGACCGGCCTCGTCAACTTTCTGACCGCGTTCGTTGAACATTGCCTTCACACGACCGGTATAGCATCCCGAAAGCATCACGTCGCCGACGTGCATCGTTCCGTTCTGGACAAGGACGGTGGCAAGATAGCCCCGGCCCTTGTCGAGGGATGACTCTATGACGGCTCCGGTGGCCCTGCGGTTCGGATTGGCCTTGAGGTCAAGCATGTCGGCCTCAAGAAGCACCTTGTCGAGGAGCAGGTCCACGTTGGTTCCCTTCTTCGCCGAGATTTCCTGACACTGGTACTTTCCGCCCCAGTCCTCCACGAGTATGTTCATGTTGGAAAGCTGCTCGCGGATTTTGTCCGGATTGGCTCCAGGCTTGTCTATCTTGTTGATTGCGAACACCATCGGAACGCCGGCCGCCTGCGCATGGCTGATTGCCTCGACGGTCTGCGGCATTATGGCGTCGTCCGCCGCGATGATGATAATCGCAAGGTCGGTCATCTTGGCCCCGCGGGCACGCATCGCCGTGAAGGCCTCGTGCCCCGGCGTGTCGAGGAAGGTAATCCTCCGGCCGTTCGGAAGCTCCACGTTGTATGCGCCGATGTGCTGGGTGATTCCTCCGGCCTCGCCGGCAATCACGTTCGCCTTTCTGATGTAGTCGAGCAGGGATGTCTTACCATGATCGACATGTCCCATGACCGTAATCACAGGAGGTCTCGGAACGAGGTCCTCCGGCTTGTCGACCTCCTCCTCGGAGTTGATTTCCTCCGTGAGGTTGGCGGTCACGAACTCGACCTCATAGCCGAACTCCTCCGCAACGAGCACGAGGGTCTCCGCATCAAGGCGCTGGTTGATAGACACCATGAGTCCGAGGCTCATACAGGCAGCGATTACCTTGGTGACAGGAGTGTTGTTCATGAGGGTCGCGAGGTCGTTCACGGTCACGAACTCAGTGACCTTCAGAACCTTCTTGTCGAGTTCCTGCTGCTGCATCTCCTCCTGGAGCCTGTCAGCAGCGGCCTCCCTCTTCTCCTTCCTGTGCTTTGCGCCGAAGTTGTTCTTGCCCTTGCCCTCGTTCATGCGGGCGTAGGTCTCCTTAATCTGCTTCTGGATTTCCTTCTGCATTTCCTCGGTCTCGGCCTCGGTCATCGCAGGCTTGAACCTGTCCTTGCCACGGTTGCGGCCCTTTCCTCCGCCGGACTCGTTCCTGCCCTTTCCGAAGTCACGTCCGTTCTTCCCGTTACCGCCGTTCTTCCCGCCGGAGTTCTTTCCTCCGCCGTTCCCTGACGCATCAACCTTGGTGACGTCCACCTTCTGGCTCTGTCCGGGCTTTATTCTCTCCCGCCTGCCCTTCTTCTTAGGAGTCTCGAACTTGCTCAAATCGACCTTTCCCATGACCTTCGGGCCGGTCAGCCTCTCGACGGCGATGACGGCCTCGCGGGGCTCCTTCCGAACCTCCGCGGCGGCCTTCTGTGGCTCGGCTGCCGGGGATTCAGCAGCCGCATCCTTCTTCTCTGGCCCGGCGACGACAGGCTCCGCAGGCCTCTCAGCCTCCTCAAGCGCCGGCTTTTTCTTTCCGACGCCGTCAAGGTCAATCTTGTCTATAATCTTCGGCCCGAAGCTCTCCCTTTCCGGCTTCACCGGCTCTTCAACAGGCTCAGCGGGCCTTGCCGCTGCCTCAGCCGCCGGACGAACCTCCTCGACGGGCGCCGTCTCAGCAGCCCCGGCCGGAGTCTCCTCCCGCTTCTCCTCATGCTCTTCCGGAGCCGGCTTTTCCTCGACAGGGCACACCGCCTCCGGGGCAGCCGTCGCGGCAACCGGAGCCTCGACGACAGGAGCCGGAGCAGGCTTCTCGGGAGCAGTCTCCGCGATGGAGGTAGTCTTTATGATCACCTCCCTGCTGTCTGCCTCCTCTTCCTCAGCCGCAGGCTTCTTCTTGGAAACGTCAATCATCTCCTTGAGCTTCGTGGCCACCTTCTCCGAGTCCTTCTTGGCCGCGAGGTCGCCGCCGAACTTGGCCTCGACCGCAGGCATGAACTCATCCGAAATCTTGGCGTTAGGGTCGCTCGTAGTGATGTCGGCTCCCTTGCCGTTAAGGAAATCGACGAGCGTGCCGACCCCGATGTTAAACTGTCTTGCAATTTTGCTTAATCTGATTTCTGCCATATATATCCCCTTATATCAGAAACCCTCAAAAAATAACTTGCACCATCTTTTTCATTCTTTCCGGTCTATCTTTCTTTTCTCATCGGTCATGTACCTCCAGTACACTCCCTCTTCCAAAGGAAACCTATCCTCGAAAATAATTGAAAAATCTGAAGCAATTTATTTTTTTCATGTTTCCCAATTTATACTTTCCTCCAAAACTCCGCGCCGCATCATCAGACGCCGGGCTGCCGGAACGCGGAAACTCCCGGCGCGCGGCCTACTCGAACTCGGCGCTGAGAATGCGGCGCACGTCCGCCACGGTCTCGTCCTCAAGGTCAGCCCTCTTCGCGAGGTCTTCAGGGTCGATTGCAAGCACGCTCTTCGCCGTGTCACAGCCGATTGACTTGAGCTTGTCGATAATCCACTGATCAATCTCGTCGTCGAACTCCTCAAGCAGGATGTCGTAGTCATCCTCGTCCTGCGACTCAACCTTCGGAGTCTCTCTCCAGACCTCAATCTCCTTGCCGACGAGCATACCGGCAAGCCGTATGTTCACGCCGCCGCGGCCGATGCCCTTGGTGACCTCCTCCGGAAGCATATAGACCTTGATTTTCCCGTCCTCGCCGTTGACGATGGATGAAATCTTCGCCGGAGCAAGCGCACGGGTAATGAGAAGCTGGGTGTTGGAAGTCCACTGGATGACGTCGATGTTCTCGTTGCGGAGCTCGCGGACGATTCCGATGATGCGGGAACCCTTCACGCCGATGCAGGCTCCGATAGGGTCAATCCTGTCGTCATACGACTCGACGGCAACCTTGGCCCTCTGCCCCGGGACACGCACCACCTTCTTGATGGTGATGAGACCGTCGTAAATCTCGGGAACCTCGGCCTCGAAGAGCTTCGCGAGGAACTCGTCGGAAACGCGGGAGAGCGTGATTATCGGAGTGGTGTTCCTCATCTCCACGGACTTGATGATTGCCTTCACGGTGTCGCCCTTCTTGAAGTGCTCGCCCGGAATCTGCTCCGCCTTAGGGAGCTTCAGCTCATTGCCCTCGTCGTCAAGGAGAATGACCTCCTTAGCCCATGTCTGGTGCACCTCGCCGGAGAAGAGCTGTCCGACCATATCCTTATATTTATTATAGAGGTTGGCCTTCTCAAGGTCCATGATGCGCCCCTGAAGATTCTGCCTGATGTTGAGAATGCCCCTGCGGCCGAAGTCCTTCATCTCGATTTTCTTGGCGAAGGTCTCGCCTATCTCGTAGTCGTCGCCGTCGGCGTTCACCTCCTCAAGCGAAATCTGCTTGTTCGGGTCCTCAACCTTCTCGACAACCTCACGGTTCCAGTAAATCTCGCAGTCGCCCTTGTCGATGTTGATGATGACGTCGAAATTGTCGGCGTCGCCATAGACCTTGGCAATCTGGGTTCTGAAAACGTCCTCAAGCACACCCATCATCGTCGGGCGGTCGATGTTCTTCTGATTCTTAAATTCCGC
>DJPQ01000082.1 GCA_002439805.1 Bacteroidales bacterium UBA6408 | reverse complement strand
CTCCCGTTTAGCCTCGCCGGCTGAATTCGCAGCCGCACCATGTCTGATTATAGAACCCGCGTTCTTTGATGATTTGCGACCGTCGCTCCTGCAGGCCTCCCTTGCGCCAGTTCTGCTCCCACCAGACAAGCCCGTCTTCCGGAAGCCCCGTCTGCCGCCGCACCTGCTCCACGGCCCGGTTCCCGGCCTCGTTGATCTGCTCCGGCGACTTCCAGCGTGACGAGGCCAGCGTCGTCGTGAGTACCGCGAACCCGTGCCCTGCCGCGTACCGCGCCGAGTCGAGCAGCCTGTACCTGAAGCACTGCAGACAGCGCCCGCCCCTTTCCGGGAGACTCCCGATGTCCGTCAGGCCCGCCTCCTCGGCAAGGGCGCGAACCCCGTCGAGCCATGCCGCGTGGTCATAGTCCGCATCGACAATCTCCAGTCCGAGTGACTGCGCGAACCTCGTGCACTCGTTCTTTCTTATGAGATATTCCTCCTCCGGGAAGATGTTCGGGTTGCAGTAATAAATCGTCGGCCTTATTCCGCTTCGCAGCAGGCACTCGATGATTGCCCCCGAGCACGGTGCGCAGCAGGTATGGAGCAGAACCCTGTCCGCCCCTCCCGGAGCCGTGACCGTGAGCAGTCCGTTCCCTTTCATATTGTTGATGTCCTTTGGAATGTGACGTTTCCCATCCTGTCTTTCCGAATCAGAGACGTTCGATTTTCAGCTGATGGATGTCGTAGCAGTTGTCCTTCATGCAGAGAAAGACCGTGACGACGAAGGTCTCGCCGCCGGCTTTCAGGTTGCCGATGGCGTATTTCATATTTCCCTGAGAAGCCTTGTGCGTGATTTCAAACGACCTCGGGGTGTAGGAGGCGTAGAACGACTTCAGAATCTGGCGGGCCTGCGAGCGTGAGCAGGTGTTGGACTCGCCGAGAATCGTGATTTCGACGCTGTTCGAGAACCATGCGGACAGTTTCTCGGCCTCTCCGTTTCCGAGATAGCGCGAGATGGGCACGAAAACGTCGAACCCGTCGCCGCCGCCCATGGACGCCGGAACGACGCTCTGCGCGGAGACATTTTCGCAGCACATCATCACGACCGCCGAAAGCAGTCCCAGACTCATGACTCGTGTTCTCAAACTCATAACTCAAAAATAATCCTCAATCCGAGGCGACTTGCCTTTTCACATTTCTAAAGCCGGGTCGTCCTTTACGCAAATATTGCGCCGTGGAAAGAAAATGATTATCTTTGTCCGTTAAAAGCTGTTTGAATTTTTTGTTCAGCTATTTTTGACGGTTACCTGATGCATTTGGATATATGAAACACCGGATTCTCCTGCTGTGCGCGCTTGCCCTTTCGCTCCAGTCCTGCGAATGGGTGGAGCACGTAATGTCCGGCGAGGTGGTCGCCTCGGTCGGAAAGACGAGACTCTACCGGGGCGAACTCGACAAGGCTCTCCCGGGAGGTCTCTCCGCCGATGACAGCACCCGGCTTGCGCGGCAGTACATAAACACATGGGCCTCGGACATCATCTTTCAGGAGGTCGCCGAGAAGCAGCTTTCCAAGGAAGAGCTTGACGTGACGAAGGAACTGGACGACTACCGCAAGTCCCTTCTCAAGTACCGCTACGAACAGCGCTATGTGAACGACCGGCTCGACACTCTCGTCACTCCGGACCAGATTGAGGAATACTATGGGCAGCACCCCGACAAGTTCGTGCTTCAGGTGCCCGTCGCGCGCGCTGACTTCCTCTGCATCGCCCCGGATTCCCCCTCGCTCAGGGATTTCCGCAGCAGCATCGTTTCCGGCGATGTGGCGCAGATGCAGCTTACGGATTCGCTGGCATGGTCTTCCGCGATAAAGTACGAAAACTTCGGCGGCGGATGGATTGACATGACGGTGCTCGCAAGGGAATTCGGCATAGACTACGTCGCCCTGATGGCTTTCCGCAAGGGGGACTGGATTGAGTACAGCGGTGACACCGGGCTGCTCTACCTTGCCTATCTCCGCGATTTTGTCCCGGCAGGAAGCCTTGCCCCGATTGAGTATGCGACCCCGCTCATACGTGACATCCTGCTGAGCATGCGCAAGCGCGTACTCGTCTCCGATTTGGAACAGGACTTGCTTGAACAGGCCCGCGAAAGCGGAAAATTTGAAATATATTAGTGAAAATGAGAAGAATATATCTTTTTTTATGTGCGGCCGCGCTTTTGTTGCCTGCGGTGCTCCATGCCCAGAAATATCAGGACGGCGTGATAGACAAGTCCGTTGCCGTGGTCGGCGAGGAAATGATTAAGATTTCCACGCTTGAGGACGAGGTGAAGATGATGAGGGCCAGCGGAATGCTTTCCGACAAGAATATGCGCTGCGAGCTGCTGGAAAGGATGATTGAGGCGAAAATCTTTCTTATGCAGGCGCGGATAGACTCGCTGAGCGTGAACAACGACATGGTCGAGAGCGAGCTTTCCTCCCGCATCGACGAGCTGCGCTTCAGGCTCGGGGGCGACGAGGGCTTCGAGAACTATTTCGGGAAGCCGATATACAAGCTCCGTCAGGAGTGGCGCAGGGCCTTCCAGGAACAGAGCCTCACCCAGCAGATGCAGCAGAAGGTCGCCTCTTCGATTCCGGAGCTTACCCCCTACGACGTGGAGAAGTTCATAGAGGAGACCGACAAGGAAGATCTGCCGCTGGTTCCGGACAAGTACCGTCTGAGCCAGATTTGCATCTATCCTGACAGGGAGGCCGCAGCGCTTGCGGTCAAGGAGAGGCTGCTCGCCCTGCGCGAGAGAATCATGAACGGGGAGAAGTTCTCGACTCTTGCCCGCATATACTCTCAGGACCCCGGCAGCGCCCGCCGCGGAGGCGAACTAGGAATGGCGTCCAAGTCAATCTTCTGGCCGGCGTTCTCCGATGCGGCGATGTCGCTCAAGCCGGGCATTGTCTCGCAGATTGTCGAGACCCCGGACGGATTCCACCTCATCGAGGTTCTTGAGAAGAAGGGCGACCAGTTCAACGCGAGGCACATCCTCCTGAAGCCGGAATACACCATTGAAGATCGGGAAAAGGCGTTCAAGACCCTTGACAGTCTCCGGACGGAGATTAACGAAGGAAAGATAAGCTTCGACATGGCAGCCCGCTTCTGGTCCCAGGACGCCGCGACCAGGACTAACGGAGGCCAGATGTCCGACCCCAACACCGGCTCATCCTATTTCGAGAAGGATCAGCTCAAGCCTGCGGACTACAATGCCATAAGCGGCCTTTCGGAGGGAGAAATCTCCGAACCGGTCGAGTCGCTTGACAACGAGGGACGAAGCGGGCAGCTCGTCTATAAGATAATCAGGGTCGATAAGATAATCCCGTCCCATCCGGCGTCCTTCAGCGAGGACTACAGCCTGATGCTCGGGGCGGCAAGGAACAAGCTCTCGATGGAGGCGATAGAGAAATTCCTCAACGAGAAGATTTCCACGACCTACATAACCATAGACCCGATTTTTGCCGACTGCGAATTCGAGCATGCAGGGCTTTCGGAGAAAATAAGGAAGGACTGAACATCGTCCGGTGAAACCTGACCTGTAAGAGAATGTCTCCATTGAAAAATATATTCGGAAATATGTCATCCTTAGGGCGTGTCCTGCGAATTGCCGTCGCCCTGGTCTGGCTTTTTCCCCATCATGCCGCGGCTCAGTCGCAGGAGGACAGCGACAGCCTCGTGGTGCTGATCAGCTCCAGGTCGGCGCAGGTGGTCGATGTCGAGGGAAGCTCGTACAGGAAGGTAATCGGCCCGGCGCGTTTTTTCCATAACAATACATACCTTCTCTGCGACACGGCGTTCTGGAACGTAGATGCGAAATATATCGACGCCATCGGAAACGTGCAGATTCTTCAGGAGGAGACGGTTCTCACGGGCGACAAGCTCACCTACCTCATCGACGAGAGCCTTGCCCAGTTCAGGGGCTCGCTCGTTCAGCTCACGGACAAGGACAACAACACCTTGAGGACAAGGGACCTGGACTATAATACCAAGGACAGCGTGGCCCTTTTCATGAACGGAGGGGCGATGCGCGACAAGGACGGTCAGATTATCGAGAGCCGTGACGGAAGCTACGACTCGAAGAAGAAGCTATTCACTTTCCGGAATGACGTGAACATGTTTTCGGACACCGTCTTCGTCAAGACCAATGAGCTGGATTATAATTCCGAGACGGCATTCGCGAAGTTCGGAACCTCGACGGACCTGTGGAACAAGGAGAATATGCTTTCGGCCGATGCCGGATGGTATGACAGGAACAGGGAAATATTCCTCTTCAACCGCAATGTCCATCTGATGAGCAAGGACGAGGAGGCATGGTGTGACTCCGTCTATTACTACCGTGCTCTTAACGACGTGACGATGCTCGGTCATGTGCAGATTATTGACACGACGCGGAATATGTCCGCAGTGGCCGGAATGGCGGAATACAAGGACAGCCTCTCGCGCATAAGCATGAGGCGCGACCCGGCGCTCATAGCCAAGACCACGGACGACCGGGGGCAGGCGGACACGGTCTATGTCGCCGCCGATTTCATCGACTACTACACCCTGATGAAATTCCGGATAGACTCCCTGACGCTCGCGCAGTCGGCGGAGCGTCTGAAGAACCTTGAGGCGGATGCCGTCGGGACGTTCAGGAAGAAGGCCGCCGAGGAGGCCGCCAAGGCAGCCGACCAGGCCGCGATGGAGAATGACGCGAACTATGCCGCGAAGAAGGCCGCCGAGGAAATTCGGGCAAGGCGCGGCGCGAAGAACGGAGCCTCCGGCGGGGATGCTTCTGCGGCCGGAGCACCGTCCGGAGATGCTTCCGAGGACGCGATGCCTCAGTCAGGTGAGCCTGCCGGCAAGCCTTCCGGGGAACTGGAGGCATTGGCGGCTCCGGAAGGGCTGGAAACTCCGATGACGCTGCGGTCTTTACCTGAGGTTTCGGATTCTTTGAAGATGAATGCGGATTCACTGTCATTGAAGTCGGATTCATTGATGCCTGCTGTTGATTCTTTGGCACTTAAAAGTGATTCATTGTCGTTTGGAACAGACTCGTTGGCCTTGAATGCCGATTCGCTGTCGGTTGCGGACAGCCTGACTGCGGTGAAGCCGGACTCGACCAAGGTCGGGTTCATGACCGCTCTGAAAAATGTGCGGCTTTTCCGCAACGAGGCTCAGATAGTCTGCGACTCGCTGCTCTACAGCGACCTTGACTCGCTCGCTAGACTCTATGTCGAGCCTATCGTATGGCAGGAAACCGTGCGTCAGTATGCAGCCGACAGCATCTATGTCGTTGTCCGCAACGGCGCCATGGACCGTGCCAGCCTCATGTCCGACGCATTCATAACCATTCAGGAGGACACCACCCACTATGACCAGATTAAGGCTGCGGAAATGATGGCCTTCTTCGAGAACGGGGGAGGGCTGCGGCGCTTCGATGCTCTGGGAGGTGCGCAGGCGCTGTTCTTTATCAAGGAAAACGATGCGCTCGCCACGGTCAACAAGACAGATTCCAAGATGCTGTCCGCCTCATTCAAGGACGGTTCCATCCAGAGGATTTACTATTATGACTCGGCCAAGAGCGATGCGTACCCCATTGTGCAGCTCAAGGAGGAGGAGCGTTCCCTCAAGGGCTTCAACTGGAAGCCTGAGCGACGTCCTGCCGACCGCCGTGCCGTGACCGATGCTGAATACCGTTCTCCGGAACGTTCCGCCTACCTTGCGCACCCTCGGGCAAGCTTTGTCAACACGAACAGGTACTTCCCCGGCTATATGAAGGGCATCTACCGCGAGATTGCGGTTCGTGACTCGCTCCGGAAAGTCCGTGCTGCGGAGGATGCGCTTATGCGCGAGCGGCTTGAGGCGGAGAAGGTCCTTGCGGATTCCCTTGCTTTGTGCGACAGCCTCTCCCTGCGTGACAGCCTTATGATTCGCGACAGCCTCGCTCTCAGGGACAGTCTGGCTCATCGGGATTCCCTAGCGGCTCGTGACAGCCTTTCCCTGCGTGACTCTCTTGCTGTTTCGGATTCCCTGAGGCTTGCCGGATCTGACTCTCTTGCTGTTTCCGACAGCCTTTCCGCAGGAAGCCCGGCGGATTCCGTCGCGGCTGATCCGAAGGCTCTGAAGGCGGCCCGGAAGAAGGCGGAGAAGGAGGCCCGCCGCGCTGCACGTGCCGAGGCGAGGGCACGAAAGGATGCCGAACGGGATGCCAAGTGGCAGGAAAAGGAGCGGCGGAGAAAGGAAAGGGAGGCAGCCAAGGAGCGGAAGAAGCTTGAGAGGCTCCGGGCGAAGAAGCGGCGCGCGCTCGATGCGGAAATCCGCGAGATTCAGCGCGAGACGGCCGTGTTCGAGGAGTACAGGAAGAAATACGAGAAGAAGAAAGGCGCCTCGGCTGATGCGGCGGGGGATTCTGTGAACGGGGGCGATGGGATGAGTGGCGGAAAAGACGGAAGGACTTCGGGCGATATGGGGAATCGTCTGAAGATTGGGGGGAATATAAGGGACGACAAGGAATAGCCGGTTATGAAGAAGGTGCATCTCAGCGACAGGACTTTCCGGCTCGTGTTCACGCTCGGGCTGCTGATAGTCATCGGTCTTTTTCTCGCGATAGAGTCTGTTCCCTACAGCACTGACGCGGCGGCGCTGCGTGTCGGCGGAAACGTGGAGCGACGAGTGCGCCTCATGGACAGGTTCGTCAGGGAAGCCTCGGATGTCCCGAACGACGAGTTCCTGCACCTTGAAGGGCTTCCTCAGGACATAGTCATCTACCGCTATGTCAATGATTCCCTCCAGTCCTGGTGCAACCAGTTCACCGAAATCAACGACGACATATCCTCCAAGCTCATCTTCTCCCGTGTGACCAACTCCCCGAACAGGCTCTTCTCCCCGCTCTCAAAGGCGGGAACGGATCTGAGCTACATAAATATGGGCCCCAAGTGGTATCTTGTCAAGACCGTCTCTCCTGACGACGAGACCGTTCTGATTGCCGGTCTGGAGATTAAGAACACCCTTGTGGAGAGGCATCTGAGGGGGCGGAACGGGATAAACCCGAAACTCCATCTTGTGGCCGGGAACTACAACATAGTACCCCTTTCCGAG
This sequence comes from Bacteroidales bacterium UBA6408, assembly GCA_002439805.1. Classification (GTDB taxonomy): domain Bacteria; phylum Bacteroidota; class Bacteroidia; order Bacteroidales; family UBA932; genus Cryptobacteroides. The sequence continues at coordinate 6,517 of DJPQ01000082.1, read as the reverse complement.
GACAGCGGATCACCGGTTGTTGTCGGGGGACGGCCCGTGTTCAAGGTCACGCGGGATCTCGTTGCCCTTCAGGGCGAGGCCATAGACTATTCGCTTTTCTCTCCTCTGGTCTATGCCGACGGTCCCGTGTTCTCCTCACTTGGCGCACTCCTTTGCATAAACACCCTTGTCTTCGCGCTGCTGCTGACCTCCTTCATGCTGAGAAAAAGGGCATTCAGAAGGCTTTACGGCAGCAGACATCCCCGTCGGAACATAATCCTGTACGGCATCGGAACAGCTGTTCTTATGCTCGGGGCATTCGCCTACATCCACATCGCGAACAAGAGCGTCATCTTCAATTCGAGCCTTTCGATGGAATTTTTCAGGTGGAACAACAATTTCCTGTTCTCCGTCCTGGCGTTCGTCTCCTTCATCCTGCTCATGATAATGGCCCTGTTTCAGGTGTTCTGCCTGAAGATTGTCTTCTACGAAATTTTCGGAAAGAACTTCAACTCCCGTTCCGCCCTGTGGCCTCTGGTCTTTGCCCTTGCCTGCGGCGGGTACTTCACGGCGACATCGGCCGTCTATGGATTCCGCAAGGAGGAGAGGAAAATCTGGACATGGTCGGACAGGCTCGCCATTGACCGCGACCTCGGGCTTGAGATTCAGATGCTCAGCGTGGAGGACGCGATTGACAACGACCCTGTGATTTCCGCGCTCATCCCGATGAAGAACTGCGAGCGGCCGATAAAGAACCGCATAACCGAGGCTTTTCTGGGCAGGGCCGCGCAGTCGCATGACGTCGGCGTTAAGGTCATCGGCGAAGGCGACCGTGCCGGACGGAAGGAGTTTGAGGACGTCGTGTCGTTCGGAACGCCGATTTATGAAAATTCGCATTTCTTCTACTGTGAGAATGAGGACGGAAGGGACGGATATGTGGGGGTATTCGTCTATCCGGCTGGCGACCGAGGGCTGTTTCGCCTGATGGTGTTCGTCTCCAACAACCGCGAGACCGACATGTACGGCTACCGCAGCCTGCTTCCGAGGACGGCAGGGCTTTCCGAGACCGGGATTCCGGCATATTACTCCTACGCGAAGTATCACGACGGAAGGCTCCAGTCGTTCCGGGGTGACTACCCCTATCCTACTGTGACCGACCACATAGCCCAGCTGCGGCTAGGCGGGGACGGGCATGACTTTTTCCGATACAAGGGATATAATCACTACTGCTCAAGGATGGGGGAGAGTGAACTTACGGTGATTTCGCGCCCGACGCGGAAGATGACCTCATATTTCACGACATTCTCATTCATATTCCTTGTCACGTTCCTCGTGATCTGGATTCTGCGCCGGGACAGAGGTCGGCGGCCTTCGGGGAAAAACTATCTCCGGACGAAAATCAACTGGCTGGTAATTCTGGCTCTGGTGCTTACGCTGACGGTAATCTCCGTGGTCAGCGTCATGTTCGTCTATGACAGGAACGAGAGGAATATGCTGCGGCTGATGTCGAACAAGATAAATACTGTGCAGGCGCTGCTGGAAAGGCGCTGTCTCCATGCCTCGTCGGCGGCCGACCTTATGAATCCTCAGTTTTATGGCGGCCTTTCAGAGGTGGGAAAGGTCATACGCTCGGACATCACCCTCTACACGCCGTCGGGGAAGGTGTTTCTCAGCACGGCTCCGGAGCTCTTCGAAAGGATGGCGATGGGAAGCCGCCTGAACCAGGACGCCTACTACAACATAACCAAGCTGAGCCAGCGCTATTTCATTCACAAGGAGGAGCTTGCAAGAAGCCGCTTCTATGCCCTCTACGCCCCGATTTTCAATGAGAGGGGAGTGATGTTGGCGATTGTCTGCTGTCCCTACACGGACGGGGACTATGACTTCAACCGCGAGGCCGTGATGCACGCGAGCCTTATCGTCTGCCTCTTCTTCATGCTCGTGCTGCTGTCGGTGTGGCTGAGTTCCGTGGTCACTAACAACCTGTTCCGTCACATCGTCCGCCTGAGCAGAAAGATGGACAGCATGGACATCCACAACCTTGAGGAAATCGAGTACAACGGCAAGGACGAGGTGTCAGGACTGGTCGAAGCCTATAACAAGATGGTGCGTGCAATGGCGGAGAGCAGCAGGCAGCTTGCCAAGGCGGAGCGTGACAGCGCATGGAGCGAGATGGCGCGGCAGGTGGCGCATGAAATCAAGAACTCGCTCACTCCGATTAAGCTGAAGATTCAGAAGCTGATTCGTCTCCGCTCAAGCGGCAGCCCGGACTGGGACGCGAAGTTCGACGACACCGCGAGGGTGATTCTGGAACATATAGACGTGCTTGCGGAGACGGCGAGCGGCTTCTCCGCCATCGCGAAGCTCTACGGGGAGCAGGCCACGGAGGTCAATGTAGATTCCATGCTTTCGGAGCAGGCGTTCATGTTCGACAACCGTGACGATGTCAGCATAACCTACATCGGACTTAAGGATGCCGTGGTCATGGCCCCGCAGTCCCAGCTGATGAGGGTGTTCATCAATCTGATTACCAATGCCATCCAGGCCGTCGAAATGCGCCGGAAGGAACAGGCTGACGCGGGAGTCGAGCCGGAGCGCGGACGGATTCTCATCAGCCTCCGCAACAGTTCCGATGACGGCTTCTATGACATCGTCGTCGATGACAACGGCACGGGAGTCAGCGACGAGAACCTCGACAAGCTCTTTGTTCCGAACTTCACGACCAAGAGCAGCGGCACGGGTCTGGGACTTTCCATCTGCCGCAGCATAGTCGAGTCCTGCAGCGGCACCATCTCCTACAGCCGCTCCTTCGCACTAGGCGGCGCGTGCTTCACGGTGAAATTACCCAAGCTGGGATAATTTTTCGTCTTTTATTCGCCCCGTATTTCCTTTTCGGCGCGGGTGAAGGCATCGGACCGCTTCAGGATGAAGTTGGAGCCGAGGTATTTGGTGCGGACCTCGTCGTCGGAGGCGAGGGCCTCCGGGGTGCCGGCCTGAAGGATCGTGCCTTCGTAGAGGAGATAGGCGCGGTCGATGATGGCGAGGGTCTCGCCGACATTGTGGTCGGTGATGATTACGCCTATGTTCTTGTACTTCAGCTTGGCGATGATGTACTGGATGTCCTCGACGGCAATCGGGTCGACTCCGGCGAACGGCTCGTCAAGCAGGATGAACTTGGGGTCTATCGCAAGGGCGCGGGCAATCTCGCAGCGGCGTCTCTCGCCTCCGGAGAGCTGGTTTCCGTAGCTCTTGCGGACCTTGTGCAGGTTGAACTCGTCGAGCAGGTTCTCAAGGCGATCCTTGCGCTCGGCTTTGGTGAAATGCGACGACATTTCCATCACGGACATGATGTTGTCCTCCACCGACATCTTCCTGAACACCGAGGCCTCCTGCGCGAGGTAGCCCACGCCCTTCTGTGCCCTCTTGTACATCGGAAGTCCGGTGATTTCCTCATCGTCGAGGAATATCCTTCCCTCGTTCGGGACGATGAGTCCGGTAATCATATAGAAACTCGTCGTCTTTCCCGCACCGTTCGGCCCGAGAAATCCGACAATCTCTCCCTGTTCAACCTCCATTGACACGCCCTTGACGACGGTCCTGACACCATATTTCTTTACGAGGTTCTCGCAACGCAGTTTCATGACATTCAGTTTGATATTCCTCCATATTCGGGAGGAATGCTTTGTGTTTCAATTATTTGATGTCGAGCGAAAAGTCCTTCACGAGGTTTTTGACCTCCTCGTTGTTCTCCATCAGCACCTTGGCCTTGTCGCTCGGCATATAGGCTATCTTCTCGGCTTCCGGGACAGGCGCGACCGTCACCGACAGCAGGATGGCGTCCGAACCGGCAATCTTCCGGAAGTTCCCTTCAAGCTCATGGAGCAGCTTCGCCTCCACCCATTCCTTCTGCGCGTCGTTCACGACCTGGAACCTTACGGTCTTCTTGCCGCCGGCGCTTTCAAACTCAAGCTTCGAGTTCGTGAGCATGGTGTAGAGACGCGGCTTGCCGCTGTAGAGCGCGGCGAGCTCAGGCCAGTGTGTCTTCAGGACCTCGTCCGACGGAAGCTCCGCCTGCACGATTTCCACCCTTGTCTCCTCAGCCTTCTCGGCGTTCTCCACCAGAGCCTTCATGGACATTCCGCCTCCGGTCCTTCCTGCGCGTCTTGCCCGTGGTGCTGCGGGAGCCTCATCAGCGGCCGAGGCCGGATGCTCCGCCGGCTTTTCTGCGACAGTCTGCTCCGCCGGCTTGGCCTGGACCGGAGCCTCGACGGGCTTCGCTTCCGCTGCTGCCGTATGTGCCGGCGTCGGAACCGGCTGTGCCTGCTGCATTGGCTGTGCGGACTGAACCGCCGCCTGCGCCCCTCCGGCCGCCGGCCTGTTCATTATGAAGCACAGCCGCATCAGCGCGAACTCCACGTGCAGCCTCGGATTGGTAGCCGCCTTGTAGGCCGACTCGCAGGCTGTCGTGATTCCTAGCGCCTCATAGAGAAACGCCGTCGAACACCTCCCGGCCTGCTCGCGGTAGCGGCTTCTGAGCGAATCCGACATCTCCATCAGCGAGTCGATCCCGCCCGATTTCGCCACAAGCAAATCCCTCAGGTGCGAACTCAGCGCCCCGACGAAGTGCAGCGCGTTGAATCCTTTGGAGAGAATCTCGTCGAAAGTCTTGAGGCAGAATGCATAGTCGCCCGCGAGGAAATGCTCCACGAGCGAAAAGCTGTACTCATAGTCCAGAACACTCAGGTTCCGGATGACGTCGGCATATTTGACGTCCGTCCCGCAGAACGCGACCGTCTGGTCGAAGATTGTCAGCGCGTCCCTCATTGCCCCGTCGGCCTTCTGCGCGATGACATGAAGGGAGTCATTGTCGATGGTTATGCCCTCCTTCGCCGCCACCATGCTCAGGTTCTTCACGATGTCCGCCACAGAAATCCTGTTGAAGTCGTAGGTCTGACACCGGGACAGGATGGTCGGGAGAATCTTGTGCTTCTCCGTAGTGGCGAGGATGAAAATCGCGTGCGCAGGCGGCTCCTCAAGGGTTTTCAGGAAAGCGTTGAACGCCTGCTGCGACAGCATATGGACCTCGTCGATGATATAGACGCTGTATTTTCCGACCTGCGGCGGCACCCTCACCTGGTCCATCAGGTTCTTGATGTCCTCCACTCCGTTGTTGGATGCGGCGTCAAGCTCATGTATGCAGTAGGAACGTCCCTCGGCGAAAGATCGGCAGGACTCGCACACTCCGCACGGCTCCATGTCCGGCGACGGATTGGCGCAGTTTATCATCTTCGCGAAGATTCGTGCCGTCGTGGTCTTCCCGACGCCCCTCGGACCGCAGAAAAGGTAGGCATGGGCGAGCTGTCCGCGCAGAATCGAGTTCTTGAGCGTCCTCGCGATGTTGTCCTGCCCTATGAGCGTCCCGAAATTTTCCGGCCGGTACTTCCGTGCCGAAACGATATACTGTTTGTCCTGCTGTTCCATCATTTCCGTTTTTCAAAGAAATTCTTCTCAGACTTCCAACTTACAAAGATACATTTTTTCTTGGAAACATTCTTCCGACTCTCTGAGCTGCCGAGATTTTCTCGGTAGCTCGGCTTTTGTCCAATTCCTCGCTCTCATAGACATTCTGAGTTACCGACACATTTCCGACATTTCTTTGGCGGTAACATTTACATAGCAGCCCCGTGTCGCATTTCTATCTTATCATGCCTTCCCTGTAAGAAGTTCATTCTTCAGGAACTCATAAACATAACGCGGACTCTGATAGTATAGTGCCGCCTTGTCATCAATGACTCGCTGGTAAGTCTCAGAATTTATCACAATGTCAAGGGCTTCAGTCATGGACGAAGCCTTGCTGTCATCTATGAGCAGTATGGCGAGCTTGGTCACCATGTCGTCTTTCATCATCTGCTTATCGTCCATCATCATCTTACTCTTTTAAGCATTGCCAAGGCCTTTTCTGTGCCGAAGAAATATTGCACGGTCAGCCCTTTCATATATTTCAGCTTGCTGACGAGCGTCGGCATATCTATGAGCTGGTTCTCATATCATTGCTCACTGTAATCGTCGAATACAAGCGTATTCAAGTCCTTTATGTCTCCTTCTTCCACTTCAAACTCCATGACCACCGGTTCGCCTTCCTGTTGCTGTTCCGTCTTTATCTTTGCCATATTGAATGCTTGTTCATAGTCTGGCGACAGATAAAATCCTTGACCGAAGTCTTTGTTGGGTTTCGACTTGCACAGATCAATCTTGTCGAAAACCTTATTTGTTCCGTGATACAATCTCATGCTATTCCTCCTCCAAGTTTATGGCAATACTGTGTGAGATCATCCACGGCCGACGCGAACGACTGCGTATGCAGATAGCCATAGTGCCGTTCTACGAAGTCGATGCCTTTATATCTCAACAAGTAGTTGAATGATTGCTTGAGCGTCAATCCGTGCCGCCTTCCGAATTCGGTGAGGAATATCACCGTCCATTCTATCTTATCCTTGACATTGTATTCCATATTACTTTATATTACTGTTCTTTTAAT
>DJPQ01000116.1:30476-35708 GCA_002439805.1 Bacteroidales bacterium UBA6408 | reverse complement strand
TCATATTCCTTCCCCTTAAACAAAATTTTCCTTCCGACAGATTTTTCCGATGCCACAGGCAGGAGTTCCGTCACAGGAAAATTCCTCTCCGCCAGCACCTCAAGCATCCTCGTGCCAACCAGCCCCGTGGCACCCACTACCGCTACTTTCATATCCTTAATTTTCTGTTCAACAAATATTTACTTCATTTCATCAAAGCTCCTCAACACCCTGAATATCCTCGCTCGGGCATTTGAGACAAAAATAGTAAATAATATGCGATAATGTTCAAAATTAGGGCACAACTATGCACATCAAGATAAATTTACCAAGAAATGGGGATGCGGAATAATATGACAGAAAACAAAATTTCAAAAAATATATCGAAAAATTTTGGAGATAAAAAATATCGCCGTATATTTGCAGTGTATTATAATACTAATACACTATCAAAATAAATAAATTTGATGATTAAATACTATTAAAATGATTACAATCAACAACTTAAGCTTCGCCTACGGCAACAACACCGTACTGAAGAATATCTCCATGGAGCTGAAACCCGGAAACATCTACGGGCTGCTCGGAGAGAACGGAGTGGGCAAGACCACCCTTCTGACCCTGCTCTGCGGACTCAAGAAACCCCAGACAGGAACAATCGACATCGACGGCTACAGACCGTATGACCGCAAGCCGGGGCTGCTCACCAAAATCTACTACCTGAGCGACGAGGTCGCGGAAATCACCATGAAGCCGATGGAGTTCGCTCTGAACTACGGAAAGTTCTGGGACGGGTTCTCGCTTGAGGCTTTCGAGGCGATGATTGACCTGTTCGAGGTTCCGAAGGATAACCGGATGGACAGAATGTCGGCCGGCCAGCTCAAGAAGACGCACATCTCCTTCGCGCTCGCGAGCGGAAGCCGCTACATTCTCATGGACGAGCCGACCAACGGACTCGACATCCCGTCGAAGGCACAGTTCCGCAAGGCACTGATGCAATACACCTCGGAGGACGCGACTGTCGTGATTTCAACGCATCAGGTCAAGGACCTCGAAAATGTCATCGACCCGGTCATAATCCTAGACCGTCAGGACGTTCTGCTCAACGCCGGCATAGCCGAGATTTCCCGTAAGCTCTTCTTCGACTACGGAACGGAGGTCAATCCCAACGCCCTCTACAGCGAGTTCATCCCGGGCGGCTGCATCCAGGTGCTCCCGAACTCCGACGGCCGCGAGAGCAAGGTCAACATCGAGGCGCTCTTCAACGCCGTCCACAAGAACAAGGAGTGGTTCAAGGCAAATTTCAGCAGCGCAACAGATTCCCAAGACAGAAAATAAAATAACATAACCTCCTAATAAGGTTTTGAATCAGATTTTTGAGGATAGATTCATTTTGGAAGAGGGAGTGTACCGGGCGTACATGACCGATGAAAAATGAATATAGACCAAAAAGATTTTCAAAAGCACATCATCATGAACGACACATTTAACTTTACGAGGTTCGGCAAATATTTCGTCAGCGACCTCAGGAACACATTCAACAACACATGGCTCACGGTCCTGCTCACATCCCTGTCCGGACTCATCGCCTACCTCTTCTGCGGCACGATTCACCTTCTCGTTGACGGAAGCTGGGCATCCTACGGACTAATCGGCAGGGCAATATCATTCTTCATCCTCCTCTACATCCTCATCCTCGTCGTCCCGTCGAAGGCATACGGGTTCTTCACCGACAAGCGCAGCGGCGGATTCTACACGCTGATTCCGGCATCGTCTCTCGAAAAATTCCTCACGATGTTCATCAACACGGCAATCCTCGCCCCTCTCGCCTACGTCGCCATAGCCCTCGCCGCCGACAGCCTTCTCTGCCTCGTCGATCCAAAATGCGGGGAGACACTCATAACGGCCATGGCAAGCGGCGCCCACGACTTCAACGAACTGTGCAACATCACGGACGAAGGCCTTAACATACAGGTGTTCACAAGTGCGGAACTCTTCTGGGGCGTGGTCATGAACGTCATCTCCTGGACGCTCACTTTCCTGCTCGGAGCGCTCTATTTCAAGAAGAACAAAATCGGCAAGACAATACTCGTGATGATTCTCGTGTCAATGGCCACAAGCATGGTTCTCACTCCGATAATGATTCATCTCGGTGAGGGTCTCTTCGACTGGCTCGACAGCATGGACAACCCTGAACGTATCCTCAGCACCATTAAATGGACGAGCTACAGTCTCAGCATCCTCATAACGCTCGCACTCGGAGTCTGGGCATACGTCCGCGTAAAAACCGTAAAACACTAAATTTCAGAAACATGGAATTTAACGCGAACAAATCTATATATCTCCAGATTGCGGATGCCATCTGCGAGAAAATACTCTCCGAAGAGCTGAAGGGCGAAGACAGGATACCGTCCGTCCGGGAATATGGAGCCGAAATCGGCGTGAACCCCAACACGGTGATGCGCAGCTATGAAAAGCTCACCGCCGACGGCATCATCTACAACAAGCGGGGAATAGGCTATTTCGTCACCCCAGACGCCCGAGGCAAGGTTCTCTCAAGCCTTCAGCGCGAATTTTTCGAGACCGAATGGCCGGCCGTCCTCCGCAAGATGAAACTCCTGGAAATCAGCCTCTCCGACCTCCCGACCGACTGACATTCTCGGTGCACACTTTCAGAATTCGGGCTAAATCGACAATTTTTCCTTCGATTTAGCCCAAGTTTAGCATTAAATCCATCCTTTCATGCAGGATTCTGACAACAATTATAGTCTGAGAATCTATCCTCCTGAAGAAGACAATGTGCTTATTCACCCTATAGCCAAGCAATCCCGGACTGACTTCGTCATATTTCTTTACGGCATATATGTCCGCTCCTCCGGCAAGTCTCTTACAGATAGAAACTATTGACAGATAATAGGCATCTGCCTGTTTCTGTGACCAATGTGCCTCCGTATATGCCCATATGCCCGAAAGGTCTTCAATAGCCTTATTCGTATATAGAACGCTTCCCGTCATGACAATCGGATTTAAGTCTCTTGAGATGCTCCTCCGGAGAGAAGCCTGATACTACACCACTCTCCTCTCCTGCCCTTATGGCTGATTTCAGTTCCATAAGCCGGCTTTCGTTTTCTTCAAGCAATCTAAGACCCGCACGGATGACCTCGCTGGCATTATTATAACGCCCGCGCTCAACATTCGTGCGGATAAAATTTTCAAAATAGTCGCCCAAAGCCACTGATGTTGTCTTCATTGCCAATTGATTTTCGGCAAAGTTACCAATATTTGGTAACATTCCACCTATTATTGCCATTTCTAAAAAAATCTTTGTCCAGCAATAATAGGCAGAAATGTTTGAAACAACACCAAACCTAAAAAAAGAAACACTAAAAATTTCTTTTTCTTTATATTCTACCTATTTTATATACCCAACCACCGCCCCAAAAACAGAATATGGGATAAATCGAAGACTTTTTCATCGATTTAGCCCATATTCTGTATGCTCACGCTGTAAACTACTCGTCCACAACGCCGTAGTCGGCGCGGAGACGGTCGAAGCCGGAGTCAACGAGGGCAACAACAGCGTCGTCGCCGCTGTCCTTGGCTATGTCCTGAACCATGAGGACCATGTTGCGGGCGCGGTCGAAATCGTCCTTGGCGTAGTCGTAGAACTGGAAGTAGAAGTTCACGGACTGGAACATCTTGTCGAGGAAACGGGTGGCAAGGTCGGAGGCCTTTTCTGTCTCGCCGAGGACATAGTAGAGGTTAATCATGTCCATGACCATCAGCTCGTTGGAGTAGCCGAGATAGGAAATGTCCAGCGGATAGTTCTTCTCCGGCACGCAGGCCTGGCACTTGTCAAGCATCTCGACCGCACGCTCCGGATGGCCTGCCTTGACCATCTCCTTAGCGACGTTCACGAAGAGCGCACGCTGCGAGAGGACGCCGCAGAAAGTGTAGAGGTGCTGATTGTCGGCGTAGTAGTCCGGATAGCTGAGCGCGTCCCACTTATAGACGTTCGTCATCATGTCGTAGAGCCTGTCCGGGTCGGCGAACCCGACCTCAGAAGTGCGCTGGCGGTTGCGGATAGGGACGAACTTGTAGGAGAACCCGTCATATTCAAGATAATCCTTGATGCCCATGTTCAGGTCGCCTCCCATGTTCAGAAGATGTATCGGTCTGTCCCACTGGTAGTTCGAGAGCAGGTCGAGCATGAACAGCTCCGGTTTGGAAATGTAGTCCTTCTTCGGCGACATCGTAAGCACGATATACTCCGGAATCTGAGACTCATACTTTTTGTCGAGGATTCCGTATTTTATGACATTTTCCTTGTTCACCGGAACCACGAGCTTGCGAGAGCAGATGTAATCCACCATCTTGCCCGACGAGAGCGGAACCTTCGCCGAAGGATGGCGGAAGACGCGCATCACGTCGGAAAGGAGAATGGCGCTGTCGCGGGTGTCGTAGATGTGGACGAAATCGTTGGTGCCGTAGAGATACTGGCGCGGGCCGACGCTCAGATCGAGCGGGGCGGACTTGTTGCAGGCCCACTTCATCTGGTCTATGTGCCAGTCGGTGCCGAGCAGCGAGGTGTTCACGATGCGCACGTCCGGACGGCACTCCTCGACCTCCTGGGCATACCAGAGCGGGAAGGTGTCGTTGTCGCCGTGGGTTATCAGGATGCCGTTCTCCCCGCAGGAATTGAGATAGTTGTAGGCCATCTCGACGGCCGTGCGGCGGTGGCTTCTGTCGTGGTCGTCCCAGTTCTCGGCCCCCATCAGGGCGGGCACGCCGAGGCAGACAAGCGTCACGGCGGCGGAGACAGCGGCTCCGGCGGTCTCCGAAGAGAGTTTCTTCTTGGCGAGCAGTTCCTCAATCCACGTATATAGAGCCAGCACCGCGAACCCTATCCAGATTGCAAAGGCGTAGAAAGAGCCGGCGTAGGCGTAGTCCCTCTCGCGCACCTGGAACGGCGGCTGGTTGAGGTATATCACAATCGCGATTCCCGTCATGAAGAACAGCAGGAAGGTGACCCAGCAGCCGCGCTTGTCCCTCGCGAACTGGAAGAACAGACCGATAAGTCCCAGAAGCAGAGGCAGCATGAAGTAGTGGTTCTTGCCCTTGTTTTCCTTGAGATAGTCCGGGGCGTCGCTCTGGTCCCCGAGGCGTATCTCGTCTATGAACGGGATGCCGCTCTCCCAGTTGCCCTCGAAAAGCTCTCCGGGACTCGGGCTGTGGACGTCATTCTGACGGCCG
>DJPQ01000116.1:23790-30444 GCA_002439805.1 Bacteroidales bacterium UBA6408 | reverse complement strand
AAGTTCCACATGAAATAGCGCCAGTACATCCAGTTCAGCTGATAGTCGAAGAAGAAGCTGAGGTTCTCGCCCATAGTCGGCTTGCGGTAGCGTCCGCCCTGCTTGCCTCCGTTCTTCATGTAGGAGCCGTAGAACTGCTTGTAGCGGTCATCGACGCCGTTGCCGCTGTTCCACATACGCGGGAAGAGCATCTTGTCGCCGCTCTTATAGACGATGTTGCCGAACGACGGGGCCTTGATGTACTTCCCGTCCATCGGAGCCCAGTACCAGTCGTCCTCGATGTAGTAGTCCGAGTCGAAATACTGACCGTAAATGAGCGGGGTGCTGCCGTACTGCTCGCGGCTGAGGTAGCGGCAGAGGGTGAAAGGGTTATCGGGCTGGTACTCATTCGTCGGAGTGTGCGCGCATGAACGGATAATCACAATCGAGAACACGGAAAATCCCACCACGATAGTCGTGAAGCACAGCAGCAGCGTGTTGAGAAACGCCTTCTGCCTTTTCATCGTCACGAAAAGCCCCCAGAAGCAGAGCGCGAAGAGCAATACCATGAAGAAAACCGCCCCCGAGTTGTAAGGCAGATGGAATGTGTTCACGAAAAGCAGGTCAAAATAGGCGGCCGTCTTCGGAAGGTAAGGTATTATCACAAAGAGGATAAGCGCCAGTATCACGCACGAGAGCGCAAAGATTCCCACGAGCTGCCCGAATGTATATCCCCTGTCTTCGCGCTTCCTGTAATAATAGAGGAAGACGAGGCACGGAATCGTCAGCAGGTTCAGCAGGTGAACGCCTATCGAAAGTCCCATCAGGAAGCAGATCAGCACAATCCAGCGGTTCGCGTAGGGTTCGTCCGCCTGTTCGTACCACTTCGTCATCGCCCAGAACACGAGCGCCGTGAAGAGCGAGGACATCGCATAGACCTCACCCTCGACCGCCGAGAACCAAAATGTGTCAGAGAAGCAGTATGCGAGTGCTCCGACTGCTCCGCTTCCGTAAATCGCGAGCGCCTTGCCTATGGAATATCGCCCGTTTTCGTCGGGTCTTACAATGCGTCTCGCGAGAAAAACTATCGTGAGGTAGAGGAAAAATATCGTCAGCGCAGAGCATATCGCGCTCATCGAGTTCACTGCGACGGCCGCGTGCATCTTGTCCGTAAACATCGTGCAGAACCGCGCAATGAGCTGAAACACAGGGTTTCCCGGCGGATGTCCGACTTCGAGCTTATATGACGACGCGATGAACTCCCCGCAATCCCAGAACGATGCGGTGGGTTCGATTGTGAGAAGATATGTGAGCGCGGAAACGACGAACACGAACGCCGAGGTCACATAATTCCAGAGATTGAATCTTTTTTTGTCCATATAATTATATGTGCGGCTCCTCGCGAAGCCCATTGTTTTGCCGACGCTTCTCGCGAAGCTTCATTTTGTTTGTCGAATAACCTGCAAATATACAAATAGATTGGCTATATTTGCAAAAATAAACAAGGGACTTGAGCGCCCGGACAAAAGATTATGGCAGCGGACAACGATTGGAAAAGCAGGTTAGGGGTTGTGTTCTCGACCAGCCCTGACTTTCAGTATCAGACAGATGAGCAGCCCGAGGCGGAGACGCTTGAGCCGTCCAGGCAAAGGCTCGTGGTGAAGATTGACCGGAAGGGACGGGCCGGGAAGCAGGTGACGCTCGTGAGCGGGTTCACGGGAAGCGAGGACGACCTGAGGGAGCTGGGAAAGATGCTCAAGGTCAAGTGCGGGGTCGGGGGCAGCGCCAAGGACGGGGAGATTGTCATCCAGGGCGACTTCCGCGACAGGGTGACGGAGCTGCTGAAGGCTGCCGGGTATAACGCGAGAAGAGGGAACTGACTGTCAAGGCGCAAACATTAAGATAATATGGACATTGAGCAACTCACATTGACAATCGCGACCGGCGTGGCTCTGATGATGTTCCTGCCGGTGCTGCCGCAGTTCGTGAATTTGTTTCCGAAACTTTGGTCGGGTCTGTTCAGGACCGCGACATTCATAAGAATCGAGGACAGCAAGAAAGTACAGCGCGGCCGTGACCTTGTCTTTTGGCTCAGCCTTCCGGCGCTGGTCACGCTCGTCTGGAAGAGCGGCCTGTATTCCCCAAGCTGGACGGCAGGGCTGGACGCCCCGCTGAATCTGGCGGCCGTCGCCGGGGTGATTGCCGGATACGGACTGCTTCGTGCCGGACTGTCACACCTGCTTCCATTCCGCAGGTTCAGTTCCAAAGTCCGCGAGGCGGCCGTCGGATGCCCCAAGAATTTCTGGCTCCTGCTTGTGTCCGTGCTGTTTCTCTCCGCCGTGACGATGGGATTCTGTAAACTTCCCGAAAACACCTCACGCATCATAACACTTTGTCTGACAGGAGCATTATATCTGCTCTTTTTGATTAGAAGATTTCAAATTTTCGCCCATGATAGCAATTATTTGACAGCAATTTTGTACCTTTGCGCCCTTGAAATTCTGCCGACAGCATTGCTTGTGACCTCGGCAGTGGTTTTTTAGACAGTTTTCGGCGTTTTTCCGCCGATTTATTGACGAACTTTAAAAGACATGAGCGCAAAGAATATTCTCATCTCGCAGAAGCAGCCGCAGACGGCCTCTCCTTACGATGCACTTGCTGAAAAATTCGGAGTCAAGTTCGACTTCCTCCCCTTTTTCCAGATGGAACCGCTGACATCACGCGAGTTCAGGACACAGAAAATCAACATCTCCGACTACACGGCCATCGTGTTCTCGGCAAGGACGACCATCGATGCGTTCTTCCAGATCTGCGAAGAGCTCCGCGTCAAGATTCCTGAGACAATGAAATATTTCTGCACGACGGAAATCGTCGCCAACTATCTCCAGAAGCACATCGTCTATCGCAAGAGAAAGATTTTCTTCGGGGACGGGAAACCCGAGTCGGTCATGAGCCTCATCGGCCCGAAGCACAAGGGAGAGAAGTTCCTCATCACCACCAGCGACTCGGCCGGCAAGGACGCAATCACCAGGCTCTTTGAAACGACGCAGTACGACTTTACGACCGGTGTCTTCGTCAAGTCGGTCCCTCATGACCTCACAGCCGTGGATCTCCACAAATACGATGTGATTGTCGTGTTCAACGCCGCAGACGTGAAGTCCCTCTACGCGAATTTCCCGGAGTTCAAGCAGGAGAACATCAAGTTCATCACCTACGGCAAGTCCGTCGTGAAGGCAATGGAGGACGCCGGACTGAAAATTGAGATTTCCGCCCCGGCTCCGGAGATTCCGTCGGTGTCAAAGGCTCTTGAAAACTACCTTATGAACGAGCATTAGAATATATGGATGCCGCTCCCCTCACTTTTTCCAAAGAGGAAAGGATCTGTGGCGAGAAAAGCGTTACCGCGCTTCTTGCCGGGGGACGCTACGGCACTGAGGGGGCATTCCGCTTCTGCCACCGCGCCGGGGAGGGGCACAGCCGCATCATGGTGTCCGTCCCCAAGAAGATGTTCAGGCGCGCGGTGAAGCGCAATCTCATGAAGCGCCGCATCCGCGAGGCCTACCGTCACCAGAAAGGCCTGCTCAAGGATACCCCGACCGACATCCTCTTCATCTACAGCAGCAGGGAACTCCTCCCCTACGCCGCCGTCTTCACCCAAATCGGAGCCATCCTCAACAAGATTTCATCCAGACACGCCCCACAAACTTCTATCAAGGAATAATTTTTCACACCTTACAAAGCAGTCTCCACAAAAGTATAAAGAAACAGCTGAGAGAGAGGGGACGAAGAAAAAGATGGAGTGCAAGGCGCACGGTGAAGATGAAAGCGCAGCAACCTAAGGGTTGTGAGCATTTCATCAAGACGGGCAACGCGGCAATCCGCTTTTTCTTCGCCCCCTCTCACACAAAAAATATCGGCGGGAAATTACATCCCGCCGATATTTTTTGTGGCGCGTTTTAGAGATTGGATTTGCACATATAGGAGAACGCCACAAAGCAAATAGTTTTCTGACTGCAAATGTCGGATATTCCGCTCTTCCGAAGGTTGTAAAATCCGTTGTTTTAACTGTTGTTTTACTGTTTTATGATGCCACAAGACGCAAAAATCACCAGCAACAATCCAGATCAGCCTTCCAAAGGCCAAGAACGACCCGATTCCGCTCACGGAACCGGATCATATCCGCTTCCGCCCCAAGGGTTGCACCGCAGCAGCCTCCGGACCGTCAGGACAAGCCCCTTGAACGGGCCGTATTTCCGGAACGCCTGCAAGGCGTACTCCGAGCAGGTCGGAGTGAAACGGCAGGACGGCGGTTTAAGCGGAGAAATGCAGACGCGATAGAACTTTATCAACATTATGAAAGGGAATATGGCGACCTTTCGCGCGACAGGCCGAATTCCCGCCCATGAAATCCTTTTTCCGGACATAATCTCCCTCATATTTCAGAATATATCATCCTCACTCGTCATCGTCGCCATAGACAGGGACAAAGTTGCCTTCATAATCCACATCTTCGCTGAACGGCGTGAACAGGCAGTCCATGAACACGGCGGCCTGCAACCTCGTAAGGCTCTCGTCCGGACGGTAGCCGCCAAGTCCCGACTCCTCCCAGAATCGCTCCGGATAGTTCATACTTGCCTGAGGATACCGTTCAGTGACTGGCCGCAGCAGTTCGGACAGCCCTTCCTGTGTCACCGGCCCGCGCAATCCCGAAAGTCTGGTCACGACCGAGTCCTGCACGAACCCGTCAAGATGCAGTTCCTCATAAAGCAGAGGGTCGCCGGTCCTGAACCATGTCTGGTTGGACCAGCCTACGTTTCTTCCGATTCCACGCAGGATGCCGGTGGCTCCGATGCGCTGCACGGCCGCAAAAAACTTGTCTGTTTTCGGAAGGTCAAGATATGGCATGATGTAACATCCCGAGTCGAGAAGCGTCCTCTGAATGTCGCGAATTGAGACATCGTCGATTTCGCATCCGTTATTCACGCAGAGGGCGGCCCACGCCCCCGCCGCCTGTCCGAGCTGCATCACGACGGGCTGAAGCCGCGTAGCGCCGTTTATGAGATTCGACACGGAAACGGATTTTTCCGCCACAAGGAGCCCCGGCACGTCTTCCGGGATGAGCGCCCCGGCCGGAACGTTGAACGACGGTACCGGGCTGAAATGAAGGTCCGGGAGATTGTCGTAGCCGGGGTTCCGCAGGTGGTGGTGGTCCACAGGATAGTCCCCCACTGCAATTCCTGTCCTATAGTAAGGATATTTGTATGTATATGGGGAAGCGACGGCATCCAGTGTGAGAAACGCCTTGCCGCATATCCGTCTCGATTCCCTATAATAAGGATAGAAAGGAAGGCCGTCGGCGGTAGGATATTCGTCGTCGGCTATTCCGAGACTGCGGAAGCCGAGTTCCGTCTGCATGAAATAGACGAAACCGAGCGAGAACAGCTTTGCGGCATTGAGGGCGGAGTCGCGCTGCGTCGGAGTCATATCGACAGTGTTCACATAGTAGTCGTTTCCGTCTATCGGCCAGTTAATCATGTAGTGCTTCCCGTCAGGCAAGGCTCCGTAGGCCAACATTTTCTCGGGCGGCCAGAGCGTGCGCCCGTGTCTCTCCGGGACATTCAGAGGATTCAGGCAGCAGTTCAGATAGGCAGCCCTGTCGTAGCCCTCCGGCTCCGGGATTGTCATATCCGCGTCTGGACCATAGTCCTTCAGAACGACCACATAGGTGAGGTCCTGGACGATGTCGTTGGCCTTCTCTGGAGCAAGAGCCTCGCCGGTCAGAGAGCGGGAATCCATCCCGACACGGTACTCCACCCCGCACATCTTCGCGACGTCCCCGAGCTCCGTGGCGTCAATCAGTATCTTTGCGCGGAATGCAGTCCTCTTTTCTCCAGACACGAGAACCCCTTCCCAAACTCCGTCCCTCCTCACGACACTCTCAAGCGAAGTTTCCCGAAGAAGCCGCACGCCCGTCCCGCAGCCCGCGACGATGTTCTCAAGCACCTCCTCGCCGACCTTGGGCTCAAAGTTTATGTTGCTGACCCACCCGCTCTTGAGCTTGTCGTAACCGCCGTAGCGTGCAGCAAGAGAGTCCGTGAACTCTCCGAAGATGCCCGAGCGCAGTCTGTAGTTTCCGTCGATGCAGCTCACCCCGGCGGAAGTCAGCATTCCTCCCAGCCATGGAGTTTCCTCAACCAGAAGCACATCCGCGCCGCTCCGGGCAGCCTGCACCGCCGCAGTAACTCCGGAAGCTCCCCCGCCGATTACGGCGACATCGGCCTCAATGACCTTCCCACCGCAGGAAACCATAGCGACAGCCGCTCCGAGACAAATCAAAATTCTCTTCATGTCAGTCAGTTAAAAGAAATTTACACCATGAAATCTTCAAAAAATAGTGCTCGACCGAGTCAACTCACTTCTCTCACATTTCCAGAAAACCAAAGTTAGCAAGAAAAATATGTCCAGCTGAACATTTCGGACAAAAAATGCAAAAATTTTTGGTCTTTTTCAAAAAGTGGCTTATCTTTGCAGTCCCAATTGAGGGAATTCGGGGTGTGGCGCAGTTGGCTAGCGCATCTGGTTTGGGACCAGAGGGTCCTGTGTTCGAGTCACAGTACCCCGACGCGGAAAAGGAGGCGATTTCTCGTCTCCTTTTCCGCGTCGGGGTACATGGCT
>DJPQ01000116.1:23600-23738 GCA_002439805.1 Bacteroidales bacterium UBA6408 | reverse complement strand
GTCGGGGTACATGGCTAACCCCCAGTCGGCAGAGCCGACAGCCCCGAGGGGCACGCCGGCTTCACTGCGCTGCGCCGGGCGACTACGTTCCTCCGTTCCACTCCGTCTCTTCATCGCGGCGGCTCATGCCGCCCTGAC
>DJPQ01000116.1:18852-23565 GCA_002439805.1 Bacteroidales bacterium UBA6408 | reverse complement strand
CGGGCAGACGAGAAATCGCCTCCTTTTTCTGTCGGGGCACGACGACAACCTTTGCAGGTTGAACTTTTTTCTTTAAGTTTGCAGTGCAAAGACGCACGCCCCGATCCGGACGAAACAAAAACGCCGAAAAATGGCTCAGCCAGCGGATGGGGCCGGCGAGTTTAAAAGGAATTTCATTGATGATTACAGCTACGGATATAACCAAGAGTTTCGGGAGCCTCCGGGTTCTCAAGGGGATAAGCATTGAGGTCGGACGGGGTGAGGTCGTGTCGATTGTCGGAGCGTCGGGAGCCGGGAAATCCACCCTGCTTCAGATTCTCGGCACGCTCTCGCGGCCTGACGGGGGAACGCTCACGATAGACGGGAATGATGTCCTCGCGATGAGGGGCAACAGGATTTCAGAGTTCCGGAACAGGAAAGTTGGATTCGTCTTCCAGTCACACCATCTGCTGCCGGAGTTCACCGCGCTGGAGAATGTCATGATTCCGGCATTCATCGCAGGAAAGGGACGGAAGGAAGCGCAGGCGAGGGCGCGGGAGCTGCTGACCGAGGTAGGACTTGGGGAGCGCCTCGACCACAAGCCCTCGGAACTTTCCGGAGGAGAGGCCCAGAGAGTCGCCATAGCGAGGGCGCTCGTGAACAGCCCCGCCGTGCTCTTCGCCGACGAGCCGTCCGGAAACCTCGACTCTGTCACGAAGCAGGAGATTCACCGGCTGTTCTTCGACATGAGGGAGCGGCACGGGCAGACAGTCGTGATTGTCACCCACGACAACTCCCTCGCCCGGATGTGCGACAGGAAATTCACCATGCAGGACGGGCTTATCCTCAAGGTAGAGTAGCGGCCGGAAGGGCAAGAGCTCACACTTGCATAGTTTTGCGGCCGGAAGGGCAAGGGCTCACCCAAAGGAAAAACGGCGGCCACACTGGCATGACAGAGGAGACAAGGAGAAAATGGGAGTTTTCAGATTCAGGAAATTTGAGGTGCGGAACGAGAAATCCGCCATGAAGGTGAACACCGACGGGGTGCTGCTCGGTGCGCTGATGACGATAACGGGGAATGAGCGCCGTCTTCTGGACATCGGGACAGGCACAGGGACCATTGCCCTGATGGCCGCTCAGAGGCTTGCCGGGATGGCTGCGGCCATGTCTCGGAGAGGCAAGACTGCCACTCCCGAACTCGACGTGACAGAGCCGTCGGGACTCCATGCCGACGCCGAGATCCGGCGACCGGAAGAAGGCGGTTTTATGATTGACGCGATAGACATCGACGAGGCTTCGGCCGAGGAGGCCGGGGAGAACTTCCGGGACTCCCCATGGGCCGGCCAAATGCACGCGCACCGCTGCCCGCTGTCGATGTTCCGGACGGATGAGGAATATGACCTGATATTCTCCAATCCGCCCTTCTTCACCGAGACCCTCCACTCCCCCTCTGAACGCAAGGCGCAGGCCCGCCACGCAGACGCGCTTCCCACTGATGAAATCATGCGCTTCGCCGCCGCCCGTCTCAGCGAAGACGGAAAGCTGAGCCTCATACTTCCGGCGGGACGCGAGGCCGAGGCGGAAAGGGCCGCCGAGGAACATGGACTCCGACTCACCCGCGCAGTCAAAATCCGGTCATCGGAGCGCAAGAAAGCCTACCGGGCAATAATAGAGTTCTCCCGCGATCTCGGACAGACAGCCGGAGAGTTGCAGGAGAACGTTACAATAAATATGAATGGAAAGTATTCAGAACAATATCTTGATATTGTTTCTGATTTTCTTCTTATCGGTGGTCCCGGCCACGAGGAGGTGCGCCCGGACCGCCGCGACGACGGCCGTCAAGCCGGTGAATCTGCTCCCTCCGGAAATCTTCCTCCGCGACCATGAGCCTGGCAATCTGCTCGGAAGAGAGAACCTTGGAAAAGCGCTCATAGTCAGAGGTTTCCCACTCCTCCAGCCTCGCCCTCGCATCAAGATACTTCTCCAGAAGCGGCGCGACGTCCACTTTTTCCTCTGACTTCAGAGCCTTCTTCAGCGCTTTCAGCGCCTCCTGACGCTCGTGGAACAGCTTGCCTTTCTGCTCCTCGCTCTCATTATAGGCCTTCAGGAAAGCGTCCGACTCGGCATCGGACAGACTGAGACGCTTCTTGATGAACTCCAGTTTCTCCGCCTGAGCCTTCTTCCAGAACCCGGGATCCTTGCCTTTCCCGTCACCTTTAGGCTGTGCTCCCAGGCTCAGAGCCAACGGGAGCATTGACAGCCATAACAAACAAACCTTATAAACACTTTTCATTTTTTGAGTTTCTTTTTGGCCCATATTTATTTTCTCATCGGTCACATACCCCGGTATGCTCCCTCTTCCAAAACAAATCTGTCCTCAAAAATAAATCTCAAAAATCCGGGACAGATTCTTTTTGCAGACCGTCAGTTGTTGCCGACGGAATTGATATCCTCAACCGACGCGCCGGTATATATCAGATATTCAACGATTTCATCACTGCTCAGGACAGCCGCGACATTGTCCGAGTAGAGCCTGCGCTCCGGAGCCGCCCGACGGCCGTCAAAGAGCAGCATACCGGAAAGAACCAGAGCGAGTGAAGCTGCCGCCGAAAGAACCGGTACCAGAATCCGGCGAATCTTCCTTTTTCGGACATCCTGAATCTCAGGCACACGCGAAGCCCGCGCCCTCATCGCTTCGAAATAGCCCTCAGGGACGACGAAGGGATTGTTCTCCAGCCTTGCCTTGTCTTTCAAGATGTCCATATCATCATTCCGTTTCATATTTTTAGACATTTTTTGTTTTCAAAAGTTTAATCACTTAACCCGGCACTCATTTCCAGACATCACGAATCCGCGGAATTTACCGTCAGTTCATCACGTATCTTATTGTAGGCTATGTGGTACGAGGCCTTCAGCGCTCCCTCCGACGTTCCGAGAATCCTCGACATTTCCCTGTATTCCACCTCGTCGAAATACCTCATTTCAAATACAAGCCTCTGCTTATAAGGAAGTTTCGCCATTGCCCGATAAAGCGCGGCCTGCGCCCCGTCACCGTCGAAATATACATCGCCCGCAATGTGTCCTGCTGCAGGGGAATCGACGTCGATGAACGAAAAACGCGAAAGGATATCCCGTTTTCTCAGAAAATTCAGACTTTCGTTGACGATGATACGATATATCCATGTATATATCCCCGAATCCGCCCGAAACTTGGGAAGATTTTTCCATATCTTAACATAGCAGTCCTGAAGTACATCGTCAGCGTCGTCATGGGAAAGAACGAACCTCCGGACATTCCAATACATCCTTTCGCCGTAGAGCGCGACTATGCCGTCAAACGCCCCACGGAAATCCTTCGCCCCGATTCTTTCGGATATATGTCTTTCAGTCACGTTCATATTTCTGCAGCATCCGGATTTAGACACGGATACGCGCCGAAGGTTTAGAATTGACGCCCAAACATCAGCGGCGGCTCAAAAATACGGAATTTTGTGATTATCTTTGCAGGTTGGATGAAGAATGCCCCAAGCCGGGGGATTATACTTATTATGAAATAGGGAATATGGAATATATACGCAACTTCTGCATTATCGCGCACATCGACCACGGGAAGAGCACGCTCGCCGACAGGATGCTCGAAATCACGAACACCCTGAACGCGAGGGAAATGGAGAACCAGGTGCTCGATTCGATGGACCTCGAACGGGAAAAGGGCATCACAATCAAGAGCCACCCGATTCAGATGCAGTACAAGTACAAGGGAGACACCTACACGCTCAACCTCATCGACACCCCGGGGCACGTCGATTTTTCATACGAAGTTTCCCGGGCAATCGCTTCCTGCGAAGGGGCGCTGCTGGTCGTCGATGCCACGCAGGGCATTCAGGCGCAGACGATTTCAAACCTCTATCTTGCCGTGGAGCACGGACTTGAGATTATCCCGGTGCTGAACAAGATTGACATGGAATCGGCGATGATTGACGTCGTGTCGGATCAGATTGTCGATATGATAGGCTGCTCCCACGAGGAGATTCTTCTGGCTTCGGGAAAGACCGGACAGGGAGTGAAGGATGTTCTGGACGCGATTGTGGAAAGAGTCCCTGCGCCGAAGGGAGACCCGGACGCGCCGCTTCAGGCCCTGATTTTCGACTCCGTGTTCAACTCCTTCCGGGGCATCATAGCCTACTTCAAGGTCGTGAACGGAACCATCCGCACCGGCGACAAGGTCAAGTTCTTCAACACGGGCAAGGAATATGTCGCCGACGAGGTGGGGGCGCTGAAGATGAAGCTCTGTCCTCGCGACGAGATTGCCTGCGGAAGTGTGGGATATATAATTTCCGGAATCAAGACCGCCAGCGAGGTGAAGGTCGGAGACACGATTACGACCGTCGCGAATCCGTGCCGCGAGGCTATTGCCGGGTTCGAGGAGGTGAAGCCTATGCTCTTTGCGGGAATGTACCCGGTGGAGACGGACCAGTACGAGGAACTGCGCGCCGACCTTGAGAAGTTCCAGCTGAACGATGCCTCGTTCGTGTTCGAGCCCGAGTCCTCGCTCGCGCTTGGCTTCGGTTTCCGCTGCGGATTTCTCGGGCTGCTGCACCTTGAAATCGTGCAGGAGAGACTGTTCCGGGAGTTCGGGATGGACGTCATCACGACCGTGCCGAACGTCTCCTACAAGGTCTATACAACTCAGGGCGAGTGCATCGACGTGCACAACCCTTCGGGTCTGCCGGC
>DJPQ01000116.1:0-18724 GCA_002439805.1 Bacteroidales bacterium UBA6408 | reverse complement strand
CAGCACTACATCACCGCCGACCGGCTTGAACTCACCTACGAGATGCCGCTCTCCGAGATTGTCTTCGACTTCTACGACAAGCTCAAGTCCATTTCCAAGGGCTACGCATCCTTCGACTACCACATCGTCGGCTTCAAGGACGCGAAGCTCGTGAAGCTCGACATTCTCCTCAACGGCGAGCCCGCCGACGCCCTCTCGTCCCTCATCCATGTCGACCACGCCTACGATTTCGGCCGCAAGATCTGCGAGAAGCTCAAGGAGCTCATCCCGCGCCAGCAGTTCGACATCGCCATCCAGGCCGCCATCGGGGCCAAGATCATCGCCCGCGAGACCGTCAAGGCAGTCCGCAAGGACGTGACCGCAAAGTGCTACGGAGGCGACATCACCCGAAAGAGAAAGCTGCTCGAGAAGCAGAAGCAGGGCAAGAAGCGCATGAGGCAGATCGGGACGGTGGAAGTGCCGCAGTCCGCATTCATGGCCGTGCTGAAGCTGGATTAGGCTGAAGCCGGAGTAGCGGCACGTCTGCTTCGTTGCCGGCGGGTTTCAAATCCTCACAACCGTGAGGTTGCTCCGGTTTGGAACCCGCCTTGCGCCTTGCATCCGCACCACTACTCCGGCTTCAGCTCCAAGATGCTTATACAAGGGATGCTTAAGAAAAAGCCCTCGGTGATTGTCTGAAGAATCACCGAGGGTTTCTTTGATTATTGCCGTGAGTAAAAATCGAATGAATGGTGCGATTGCAAGGCGCAGGAGCAAATATAACCGGAGCAACCTTATCGGTTGTGAGGATTATATTTGTGAGTGCAACGAGGCAAGCGTGCCGTTCAGGCGTTTTTTACAGATTGGCGTTGTCTTTCTTCCAGTCAGCGACCGGCGGAACGATGCCGAGTTCGACGATCTCGTCGCGCATCTTGCAGAGGTGCTCGTAGGAAGCGTCGAGGGCAGCCATCTCTTCGGCCGTACCCTGAGGCATGGTGTAGTGGCAGCCGGTGGCGTCGATGGTCGTCGGCATGGCCATCATCACGTTCTTGTACTTGCCGCAGTTCACGTAGGTGCCGGCAGGGAGGGTGAACTTGTCACCGCCCATCGCTGCCTCAATCATCTTGACAGCGTTGTAGGCAGGGCTCTGGAACGAAGAACGGCCGCGGAGCTTGATGATTGCTGAACCGCCCTGGATTGTCTCCTGCTTGATTTCCGCCATTCTCTCGGCTGAAAGTCCCATTTCCGAAAGCGGCTTGCCATTGATCTTCACCTGAGATGCGAAGACTGCCATCTGCTCGCCGTGGCCGCCGTAGGTGTGTGCTCCGGTGACTGCGCTCTGCGGAACGCCGAACTCCTTGGCGAGATTGCTCTGAAGACGGGTCGAGTCGAGAGCCGCGAGAGAGGTGAGCTGCTCCGGCTTCAGCCCTGAATGGATGAGGGCAGTGAGAGCCGTAACGTCAGCCGGGTTGAATATGACGACGACATGCTTAACGTCAGGGCAGTACTTCTTGATGTAGTCTCCGAACTGGGCCGCTATCTGGCAGTTGCCTTTGAGAAGGTCCTCGCGGGTCATGCCCTCCTTACGAGGTGCTCCGCCTGACGAGATGATGTACTTCGCGTCCTTGAACGCAACCTCGGGATCCACCGTCCATGTGATGTTCGCGCCCTCGAATCCGCAGTGGTACATCTCTTCTGCAACGCCGTGAACGCCCGGCTCGAAGATGTCATAGAGGCAGATGTTCGGAGTGAGTCCGAGCATGAGCGCCGTCTGCGCCATGTTGGAACCGATCATTCCGCCGGCTCCGACAATTGTAAGTTTCTCGTTTGTCAAATACTTCATGATACTTAATATTTATGTTTATTTCCTTCCGCACAAACTCCCCGGCTTCCGTCATTCTGTCAGACGCCTGCCGGATGTCCATCGGAGATGAACCGGGGGCTCATATGAGCAAAAGCAGTTCCAACTCCCTGAAATTCGGGCGCAAATTTAGTAAATAATTAAAAAATAACTATATTTGCAGCCTAATTATTAACTGTAGCAGAAACGTGGAACCTCCCAGTCCAATATCAGGAACTCAGAGCATAACGGCGGACAGTCTTTCTGACGACCCGCTGGCGACCAGCTTTCATACAGAGGATTAAGGCACACCCTCCCGGACGGAGGGCGGGTTTTGTCGTGTTCTGCACATTGATTTTGTGAAACCAGCTTAAGGGCTTATATGGCACTATATCTTAAAAAGGAACTTGAAAACGGGGCCGAACTTGCGGTCTGGCAGATTACGGAAACAGAAGATGAGCTCAAGGAACTGAGTTCGGTACCTACCGATGAAATGGAGGAAATCAGCCTCTACGGAAGCGAGTCGCAGAGAAAGCAGAAGCTCGCCGTGAGGGCGCTTATAAACGAGCTCTTCGACGAGAAGATGTATCTCGACCACCACGACAACGGCAAACCGTACCTTGAGAACTGCGCCACGAACATAAGCATCACCCACACGGAGAAATATGTCGCAGTCATCATCCACGATGAGGACGACCTCGGGATAGACATCGAGTCGCTCGACCGCGATTTCTCATCCGTTGAGAAGAAGGCCCTGTCGGAAGACGAGATTGACGACCTCGACGATGAGGACAGGAAGAAAAAGAACGAGCAGCTGGCGATTTACTGGTGCGCGAAGGAGGCCATATTCAAGAGGATGTCACAGAACCGGGTCGATTTCGCGGAACAGATTGAGGTGGAGAAGTTCAACCCCAAGGGAGAGGGGGAGCTGGAGGCGACCTTCATCCATAAGGACGGGCATGAGGAGGAGTTTGATCTGGAGTATATGATTTTCGACAGGCATGTATTGGTGTGGTTGGTCGGCTAAAGCTTTAGCCGACCAACCAGCTTCAGGTCAAGTCTGCGGCGTTGGAAAGTTCGATGAAATATCTTTCTTATTTGACCGTGATGTTTGCCGCTGGTGAGTACATGTCGGGGAGATCCCCGCAGAAGGCCGTGTCCTGCCTCTTGTACATTTCGATGAATGAGTCTGTCGAGACGTGCCCGGGAAAAACGGAAAAGTAGTGGTTGCCCGATTCTTCCGGGTCGTACTTGTTCCTCCATGTGACGAGGAGGGAAACTTTCCTGCCGGCCATAGGCGCAGCGATGTTCGTAATCCAATAGTCCTTGACCTTGAAGCCCTCGACTCCCGTTTCCGTGACTCCGCACGGCTTTTTCTTCGCCTGCGAAACTTTCTGCATAACCTTCAGATTGTTAAGGAAGACACTGTTGTTTATGCCCTGATAGCAGTCCATGCCTATGAAGTCCACCCATTCGTCCCCGGGCCATCTGAAAGTGAAGTCATCCTGAGTCTTGGCGCTGTCCATCTGAGGGGAAATCGCATAGATGAAACTGTGGACGCCCTTAGTGTCCCTGAGGTATCGCACCGTATAGCGCCAGAGCGAGATGAACTCATCTTCAGTCGTACATGATTTCCCCCACCATGACCATGTCTGCGTGTGTTCGTGGAACGGGCGGAATATGACCGGGATAATCCGGCCGTCCCCGCCTCGGAGACCGTTGGCGAACTCCGCGAGATTGTCAAGCCAGCCCCTGAACCTGACATTGGCCTCGGAGTCTTCCTCAAGAATCTCCTTCACGACCTCTGCGGAACTGTTGTCCCATGAGTCCCCTCCGGTGAGAGGATTGTTAAGATGGGCACAGGCCGTGATGACCATTCCCCTGTCGTAGGCCTGAATGACGCATTTTCGCCGCAGGGCATTCGACTCGGCGGAGGACTCGCGCCTGTCATCCATAATCTGCGCGAAGTCAAGGCTATAGACGGCCGGATAGTCTCCGCACACATCCTTTGTGTCGGAACCGCCGTCGATGCCGTACCACTTGCGCCCGTACATCAGGTCATCGTGATGCCCGAACATCCACGCCTTGCCCTGAATCGCCCACAGTTGGGAATACAGGGACTTAGTTTCGGCCGTCGCGCCGGCATCGGCAAGGCTGAGTTCCACATCCGCCACCGGCGTGTCTTCTCCTGAAGGCTGCGGAGCCTTCTCTCCGCATCCGGCGGAGAGAAGGGCTGCAGCGCATATAAACATAAATGCTCTTTTCATCGTTATTCCTGCTGTTTCTCGAACACCATCACATAGTTTATAGGGCAGACGGCAAGCCTGTCATAATCTGTCCAGAAATAGGCGGAATTGCCCTTGACACCGCCGCACGGATAGTCAAGCCCTATGCATCCGGACGGCACATTCAGGTTTTTCTCCCCATATTTGTGGTCTCCGGAAAGAAGCACAGGCACAGTGTAGGTCACGGCCCCGGACGTGAAAGAGATTGTCATATCCGCGACGCTGACGCGGTACTTTGACTCGCCGTGAGGAAGCCAGCCATAGAATCTGCCGCAATCGACGTCCTTGGTGCTGTCCGCCTTGTTGAACTTCGCGAGGAAAATGTAGTTCCAATACTTCCCGTCCGCTCCCGGAGCATAGTCCGCGATTCCTTCCAGAGGATTTTCTTCCGACGGGGTGATAGTCAGGATGTTGTCGCTTTCCGCAGTGACGTTGCTGAAGCACCAGCTTTTGTCCGTAGGCTTTATGAATGCCGGAGAGTCCGAGCCGCCATAGACATTCAGGCTGCTGACCTTCCATTTCCCGGCGATGTCAAGCGTCGGCTCCGGCTCCGGTTCCGGCTCGGCAATGCCGGTGTCGCCCTCGCTGCCTTCAGTCTTGGCCTCGTCCGGGACGGCTTCAACTCTCTCGACAAGGACGAAGAAGGTGCGCGGCTTCTTCGCGAACTTGTCATAGTCGCTGTAGATGTTCGTCCAGTCATCAGTGCCCTGAAGCTTGAACTGGAAAGCCTCCGAGGTGAAGTCAAACGTCTTGTCCTTCATATCATTGCCGTTTGAGCCGGTCTGTCCTATGACATGCTCTCCCTTATCAATCAGCGAGGCCACGGTGCTTCTCCCGCTCCGGTCGGTGAAAGTAATGGTGTTCTCGGAATAGTTCCTCAGCCAGCTGCTTTCCCCGACAGGAATCTGACGATAGAACTTGCGAAGGTCGATGTCAACGCTCCCCTCCTTGTTCATGGCCGCTGCGAATATCCCGTTCCAGTGCTTTCCGTCGGCTCCGCCGTAGTGCATGCACTTTCCCCTCACGTTTCCCTCATCCGTGATTTCTTCAAACGTGAACTCGAGATAGTCGTCATACTCCGCCTGCGGTCCATGGCCATCCCTTTCGTTCCAGCACCAGCTCTTTGATTCCGGAGCAAGCATGGCCGCCCCTCCGTAGGCGTTCCCGGTTCCGCCCCAGACATAGCTGCCCCTGATTGCATAGCATCCGAGAAGGTCTTCCGAGAAATCGCTCGCATCGATGGAGTATGTCCTGCACAGCCCTGTCGGGGATTTGACGGTGATTGTCGGTGTCCCGGCCGTAAAATCCATAAAATCACCTGTTTTGACGTCGCATTCTGCCTTGTAGCTCGTTATGAGCTTATCGACCCGGACCTTTGACTTGTCTTCGATGAGGAATGACGCGAGCTGAACCTTCACGACTCCGGTCTCCGCATCGGTGTCCTCGACTTTGGCAAGCCCGGCCTGCCCTGCGAACTTGATTTCAATGATGTTGTGGTCGTTGTTCCAGTCACCCTTTTCCACAGCCGCCCACGGGTCTTTCCTGCATGAAAGAAGCAGTGACGCCGCAAGGCACGCAAATAATATTGTCCTTTTCATGATGCTTACTTGATGTTAGGGTTAAGGTCGGTCTCTATTGAAGGGATAGGATAGAAAACCATATCCTCTGCCGTAAGTCCCTGAGAGACGGCGGTGCTGATTTTTGTGTGAAGCAGATTCCAGCGGCGGAGGTCGTAGCTGATGTTCCCCTCGAACGCGAGTTCCGCGAGTCGCTCCTGAAGCACAGCCTGCCTGAAAAGTTCAACAGAGAGCCCCGGAGCGAGCTCCCCGAGCCCGGCCCTTGTACGGATGCGGTTCACGAGAGAATATGACTCGGATGTGGGGCCCGCGGCCTCGGCATACACAAGCGCGACGTCCGAGAAACGGAGCAGATACGGCTTGGTCGATGTCTTGTCCCCCACGAATGACGGGTCTATGAACTTACGGCAGAAAGGATAGGCAAGCTTTCCGGTACCGTCGCTCTTGTACTCGGCGATAACCTCTCCGTCCTTGTTATAGACCTCGCTCACGATGAGTTCGTCGTGGCGCTTGTCCCCGCTTTCAAAAGAATCATAAAACGACTTTGTCGTCCGGTATTCGCTCCATCCGTCGTGCGTCGGGGAAAGGCTTCCGTCCTCATTCCTGAGATATATCGTGCCTCCGGCGACATAAGGGATGTACATCTTGGAGATTTTGGAATACTGCCCCTCGCTCGCTCCGGTGCGGTCCATGGACATTATGAATATATGTTCCGGTCCGTCAGGCTTCTCCACGTCATAGATGGATTCCAGATTGTCAGAGAAACCGTAGGTCGTCTGCTCCGGATTGAGAACGACTTTCGCCGCATATTCCGCCGCCTTGGCGTAGTACTCCTCCGGGTCGAAACTCATGTCCCTGTACTCCGGAACACCGTTGGACTTTGCCGACGCGAGGTGGAGGTAGCACTTCGCGAGCATTCCCTGAGCCGCCGCAAGGTCGGCGCGTCCGGTCTGCGGAGACTCGTAGTAGCCGAGCAGCGAACAGGCCGTCTCGAAGTCCTCAATGATTCTCTGCCACATCTCGTCCAGCGACGCGGCAAGTGACGCCTGCGTGTCGCCAAGCGTTTCGACGACATCCGTGAGAATCGGGACCCTCCCGAAATTGCGGGCGAGGTTGAAATAGGAATAACCCCTCATGAAATAGGCCTCGCCGACATATCTGTCGCGGAAAGACTCGTCTATATCCATCTTAGGGACATTCTTTATGACGGCATTGGCGCGGTTTATAGTGATGTAGGAGTATTTGAAATAGTTGCCCAATGTCGTGTTGCTCCTGAAATTGTTGAGCCTCCATGCGTCAAGGTCCTGCGTTGCCGGGACGGCGTCGCCCTTGGGCTCAAGCTCATCGCAGTTCATACCTCCGAGCATCACGATTGCGCGGGAGTACTCGATGTAGTTTATCGCATCATATATGTACAGGACAGATGCTTCCGCATCGGCTTCCGTCGAGGGAAAGTTATTCTCGGAGTAAAATCCGTACGGCGTCTCCTCAAGAGAGCAGGCCGACATAAGCGCCGCCGCGATGACAAGTGATATACTGTTAATTCTTTTCATTTGAAATTCCTCCTTTAAAACTTGATGTCAATCCCGAATGTCCATTTTCTAAGGCGCGGATACCCTCCGGTGTAAAGACCGTTCATTCCGACCTCGGGGTCATAGCCGCTGAACTTAGTGAACGTATAGAGGTTGTTCACATTGACGGAGAGGCGGATGCTGTCGAGCCAGCCGACCTTGTTGAACGGGAAGGTGTAGCCGAGGGACACATTCTGTATTCTCACGAAAGAGCCGTCCTCAATCCACCAGTCGGAGAATTTTGTCTGGCGGTTTGCATTCAGACGCGGATAGCTGTTCGTCGGGTTGTCCTTCGTCCATCTCATCGGCATATTGCTCGGCTGATTGAAGCGCTGCGTGTTGACAACGTCGTTTCCGAAGACACCGTTGAAGAATATGTTGAAGTCCAGATTCTTCCACTCGACGTCGATGTTCAGCGACCCCGTCCAGTCCGGATTCGGGTCTCCGATTATGCAGCGGTCGTTCTCATCCACGGTTTCCATTCCGTCGGCATTGTATATGTCCATATACTTGAACTCTCCCGGCTCCGCGTCGCTTCCCGTAAGACCTGCGGCGAGACCTTCTTCAAGGGACTGGACGATTCCGTCGGTCCTGTAGCCATAGAACACGAACATAGGCTGACCCACAGCGAGGATGTTGGTGTAGGCGCGGAACTGCTCAAGCTGGTTGCCCGACCACTCGTA
This sequence comes from Bacteroidales bacterium UBA6408, assembly GCA_002439805.1. Lineage (GTDB taxonomy): Bacteria > Bacteroidota > Bacteroidia > Bacteroidales > UBA932 > Cryptobacteroides. Next base: position 10,789 of record DJPQ01000116.1, on the reverse strand, counting down.
TTCCATCCCAGTGCGTTCGTCTTTCATAAGTCCGGAGGTGACGGAGTTTCCGAGGCTGATAACCTTGTTACGGTTCACCGAAGCCACGGCCGTCGCGCCGACTTTCCAACCCCTGTTGGAGAATATGATTCCGTCGAGGGTCATCTCCACGCCCCTGTTTCTGATTGTGCCGTCGTTAACCCACATCTTGTCGTAGCCCGACGACGGGGCGATGTTGCGCTCGCGGAGGAGGTCGTAGGTGAGCTTGTCATACCAGTCAAAAGTGAAGTTGAGCCTGTTGTCGAAGAGCGATATGTCGAATCCCACATCCACCTGCGACGTCGATTCCCATTTGAGGTCCTTGTTCGCGATTCCGCTCCAGACCGCATATATGCCGTCCTGTCCGGTGTAGCCCGACTGATAGCCCGGGCCTATGGCAGTCTGCCATGAGCCGTTGTAGAAGTATTTGTGCTGTCCGTAGCGGCTGAGGGTCCGGTAGGCGGAGATTCCCTGATTTCCGGAAACTCCGTATGATGCCCTGATTTTCAGATGGTTGATGACCTTCTGGTTCTTCATCCACGACTCATTGTGCATATTCCAGCCCACAGCCCCGGAAGGGAACATCGCCCACTTGTTGCCGGAGCCGAACTTTGAGGAGCCGTCGGCGCGTCCCGTGAGGGTGAAGAGGTAGCGCTCGTCATAGACATAGTTGACCCTGGCAAGTCCTGACACGAGCCGGCTGCTGTATTTTCCGTTGCTGATGCGGTATTTCTCGGAGTCTCCGGCCGCGAGATTCTCGTTTCCGAGAGCCTCGTTCACGAACCCGACGGCGGCAAGCGAGGAGGAGCGTGAAACATAGTTTTCGTATGAATAGCCGCCCATCACGGTGAGGTGATGCCGGTTCGCGAACGTCTTGTCGAATGTGGCATAGACGTCGGTGACGATGTTGTCGTCTTTCCAGTTGTCGATGCTCCCATACCCGTCGTTGTAGGCGCCGGTCTCGGTATAGACCTTAGGATAGTATTTGTCGGTTATGCTTTCCCCGTGCTTGTAGTTGAACTGCCCGCTGAGCTTCAGGCAGGGGATGATGTCCCAGTCAAAGCCTGCGAACGCTATGACGTCTGTCCCCTCTCCCGTGTTTTTCTGAAGGTCGGTGATTGCGAGCGGATGGTAGTAGTCGGTCGAGCTGTAGGTCCAGTAGGAACCGTCGTCGTTATAGACCGGGAAAATGGGATTCCTGTTGTAGGAGAGGTAGCCGTTGTTGTGCCGGCGGCTGTGGCTTATGTTGGCGTTGGCCTTCACGACGAGATTGTCATAGACCTTGTGCTCCACGCCGAAGCGTCCGCCGAACTTGTCGTAATTGTCCTTTATGTAAATTCCGTTGTCGAGGAAATAGTTCGCGCTGGCCGTGAAACTGGTTCTGTCGTTGGAACTTCGGATCTGGACGGTCGTGTTGTTCGAGACAGGCGCCTTCCGGAACACGATGTCATCCCATCTGGTGTTTGTGGTCCAGGTGGTCTGAAGTTCGTCGATTGACGGGTAATAGACTCCGTTCGCATTGACGGTTCCCGTGTATTGGGGCACGAGCCCGGCGTTGGTGTAGGACTCGTTCGAAAGTATGGCCATAAGCACCGGGTCCCTCCAGAGATTGAGTTCGGAAGAAAATTCGGAGACGGTTGTCTGCTGACGGATTACAATTTCCGTCCTTGGCTTTCCGGCTCTGTTCGTGGTGATGAGAATCACTCCGTTGGCGCCACGGGAGCCATAGATTGCGGATGCAGATGCATCCTTGAGCACCTCCATAGAGACGATGTCCTGAGGGTTAATCTGCTTGAGCTCGCCGGCGTCTCCGTACGGGAAGCCGTCGATGACAAGGAGAGGGGCGTTGGAGCCGTTTATCGACGAGTTGCCTCGGATGCGGACGACGGAAGCCGCGCCGGGATCCTGTGAGTTATTGATGACCTGCACGCCGGCGATGCGTCCCTGCATCAGGCCTTCCACGCTGTTAGCCGGAGTCACCAGCAGCTTTTCAGGGTCGATGGATGAGACGGAGCCCGTGAGGTCGCTCTTCTTCATCTTTCCGTAGCCGATGACCACAGTCTCGTCGAGGAGCGATTTTTCTTCGGTCAGGACTATGTCAATCACGCTGCGTGAGGCCACATTGACTTTCTGCTCGACATATCCGAGGCAGTTCACGGTGAGGACGGCATCCTTTTCTACGCCGTTCAGAGACCAGGAGCCTTTTTCGTCGGTCGTGGTCCAGTTGCTCTGTCCGGCGATGACGGAAGCCCCGACAACCGGCACCCCGGCTGAGTCGGAAACCCTTCCTCGTACTCCGAGAGTCTGCGCCCCGGCCGTATCCGGCCATGCGAAAGCCAATGAGGCGATGCACAGAAGTTTGGAAATGAGTTTTGCTTTCATTTGGTTTATTGTTTAGTGTGTTATCTTTCAGTTGCGCACTCCTTCGTCAGGAAGTCGAGGAGACTGTCAAGCGGGCAGGTGGCGACGCCGACATATTTGTCGGCAGCCCCATAATAGACATAGAGCCTTCCGCCGACCACCACGTTCCCCGTCGGGAACACGATTCCGGAGTAATAGCCGTCCGTCTCGAATCTGAACTCTGGCACGAGTATCGGCTCCGGTGTCCTTGCGATGATTTTCAGCGGATTGTCCCTGTCCAGAAGGACTGCTCCAGCGCTGTATTCCCCGGTTCCTCCCGATGACACGCCGTGATAGATCATCAGCCAGCCCCTGTCGGTAAGCAAAGGAGGTGCGCCGCCGCCGATTTTTTCCTCCCATGTGCCAGAACGCCCGGTCATCAGCAGATGGCTCGGCTTGTCTTCCCAGTCAAGCAGGTCGGAGGAAAACTTAAGCCATATCGACGGATATTCCACTCCGTATTTCTGACCCACAAATTCCTTCGGGCGATGGAGCATCACAAACTTTCCCCCTATCTTCTCGGGGAAAAGAATCACGTCCCTGTCGTCCAGAACCGGTGAAGTGAGCCTCCCGAGCCTGCGGAAAGACTTGAAGTCCCGTGTGACCGCAAGGGCGGAGTTCCCGAGGTTCTCGGCCCAGGCCTTCGGGGCAAAAGAGTCGCACTGCGGCTTCAGAACCACATCATGCGGAAATGTCCAGTACTGTCCCGGAGCCATCGGACGGTAGGCATAGGTTATGTAGAAACTATCCCCAAACCTGACGATTCGCGGGTCTTCCACGCACCCGCTGTCGAATCCGTCGGCGCTCGGGCAGAACGCGGGAGCGGACGAGACTCGTCTGAAATGGAATCCGTCCTCACTCTCGGCGAGACCGAAGCGGATTACATGCTCCCTGTCATTTCCGGCGGCACGGTACAGCATGATGAATTTCTTTCCGTCATGTATGACTCCCGGGTTGCAGCACACGAGACTCTCCCAACTGCTGCCGGGTTCTGGTGACAGCACCGGATTTCCTTCATATTTTTCAAGTTTCATAATGAATATACAAATTGTTCAAGTTGTTTTCTAATAATCACTTATCTGAATATTACCAGCAGAATAACGCATATGGCAATGAGCGCGAGTCCCATCCATCTGTAGTTGCACCACCATCTGACCTTTTTCAGCTCCGCCGTCTCCTTTCTGAACTCGTCCGCCCGGAAAACCGTGTTCTCAAGCTTTTCCGCAGACGGCTTCCCGGTGCAGATGCTGACAAACCATATCACAAGGGCGCTGAAAAGGAAAAGAATCGGGACAATGAGGAGGAAATGCAGACCGCCGAACAGTTCATTCCGGAAAAAGAGCATAATCACCGCCACGACAAGCCCGGAAACAAGTCCCGCGAACGCCCCCTTTTCATTTGTCCTGCGGCAGAAGACGCCCATCAGGAACGTGGCCACAATCGGAGGGGATATGTAGGAAAGGATTTCCTGATAGTACTTGAGGAGGGAGCCGAACCTCTCTATGTTGGGAGCCCAGAGAGCCGCGATGACGACAATGACAACAGACGCTATTTTGCCGACCCGCACAAGCTTCTTCTCGTCAGCCTGCCTGTCAATCTTGGAATAGAAGTCCATGGTGAAGAGCGTGGAGCTCGACGTGAGAATCGCGCTGAGGGTTGACGTGAGGGCCGCAAGCATCGCGGCAAGCATCACACCGAGCAGACCGGTCGGCAGTATGTTCATCACCAGGGACGGATAGACCATGTCAGGATTGTCAAGTCCGGGGAAGAACTTGCGCGCCATTACGCCCGGCATATTAAACAGGACCAGCGTGGTGAGGGTCAGGAAGCCGGCGAGCATCACGCCGATTCTCCCCTGATTCACATTCTCCGCGCTCAGAACCCTCTGCACAAGAGTCTGGTTGTTCGCCCAGAAATACATCCCGAGAATAGGCATCCCGACAATCAGTCCGAGCCAAGGTGTCGAACTGTCATCGAGGGGACGGATAAGCTTCATTGCGACGTCGCCCTCCGAGATGAGTTCCCCGAGGTATTCGAAGCCGCCGCCGAGAAAGCAGCACAGCATCAGGATTACCGAACCGACAAGAAGAATAAGCGCCTGTATGAGTTCCGTGTTGATTGCAGCCGAAAGCCCTCCCGGAATGGTGTAGGAAGCGGCTATGACGGCAAAGATTATTATGAAGACATTGAGGCTTACCGCCGGGAACATGAGCTTCAGAATCAGCGCGGCTGCGTAAAGGGCGCCTGCCGCATCAAGAAAGACATTGCCTATGATGCAAAGGGCCGAGAAGTAATACCTTGACTTCCGGTCAAAGCGTCTTTCGAGAAATTCCGGGATTGTGTATATCCCCGACTTGATGTACAGCGGAAGGAGGAAAGTCGCGAAGAACACCAGCACGAGAACGCCTGTGAGATTGTAGTTGAACACCGAGATTCCAGTGGCGTAGGCATCGCCTGTCTGCCCTATGAGAGTTGTGCTCGAAATGCTCGCCGCAAAGAGCGAGAGTCCGACCACCCACCACGGCATGCTGCGTCCCGCGAGAAAATATGAACCGGTTCCGTTACTTTTGCCGTGCCTGAGACCCCACCATATTATGAATATGAGGTAGGACGCGACAATGACGATGTCTATGATTCCTATTCTGCCCATAATCGGTTATAGTTTTTCTGAAATTTTTGTATCCGTCCTTTCGGTCTATCCTTTCGGATCATCCATTCGGACATGTCATGTGGTTTTGTTTTCCGCTGCAAAGTTATCGGTTGCAATCCGAAGTTCAGTACATTTTTTGGTTGATAGTTGATACTATTCTGAATTTGTGTGTTTTATTGTGTTTTTATCACTTATATTTGCCGTGCCGCAATAACATAATACCGAAATATGAAATTATCCATCAAATCAATCCTGTCCGTTTCGGCACTGCTGATAACCGCCGTCTGCATGAACGGGCAGCAGAAGACACTGAAGTCCGGACATTTTGAGTCGTCCGACGGCTTCATCCTGCCATATCAGATTTCAAGTCCGGCAGAAAACGGGACATTCTCCCGCCACCCGCTTCTTCTCTACCTTCACGGCACCGGGGAGCGGGGCAACGACAACATCTCGCAGCTCAACCACGGCAGAGACCTCTTCCTCGGCTCCGGGGAACTTGAGGATGTCATCGTCGTGGCTCCGCAATGCCCCTCTGACGGGTATTGGGTTGATATAGTCCGCCCGACGACAAGAGAGGAGTGCGCGGCACGCACCTTCCCGAAAGATAAGGACATTACGGTTCCGCTGAAGGCCGTCAAGGAACTGCTCGACTCTCTTGTGGATTCCGGAGTCGTCGACACGCGGCGAATCTATTGCACGGGACTTTCCATGGGCGGGATGGGGACGCTCGACCTGATGCTGCGCTATCCCGACTTCTTCGCGGCCGTCCAGCCGATATGCGGGGCAGTGAATGTTGACAGGATTGCCGCCTACAAGGGGAACACGGCCGTGCGGCTGTTTCACGGCGACTGCGACGAGACCGTTCCCGTGCATTTTTCCCGGGAAGCATTCGAGGCATTCAGGTCCATAGGCGTTGAAGCGGAATATGTCGAGTACCCTGGCGTGTGGCACAACAGCTGGGACAACACCTTCGCCGAAAAGGATTTCCTGTCATGGATGCTGAAACATTCCGCAGCTCCCCGCACGGGAGATGTGTCCGTTTCTCTGGACAGCGGATGGCGGTTCAGACAGGCCAATATGCACGACTGGCATCCGGCCACCGTTCCGGGGACGGTGCACACAGACCTCATGGACAGCGGGATAATTCCCGACCCTTACATCGGGATGAACGAGCGGGATGTCCAGTGGATAGACAAGGAGGACTGGCTCTATGAAACGACGTTTGACGTCGATGACAGTCTTTTTGCCAGAAACAATATAGAACTATGCTTTGACGGGCTCGACACCTATGCCGACGTGGCGCTCAACGGGACGAAGGTTCTCTCGGCCGACAATATGTTCCGGGGCTGGACGGTTCCGGTGGCGGGACTGCTGAAAAGAAGGGGCAACAGGCTCTCGGTATATTTCCATTCCCCGATACGCAAGGGGCTCGAGAAATATGATTCGCTCCCCTACACCTATCCGGCCTGCAACGACGAGCCGCAGTCATGGCACGGCGGGCTTTTCGGGAAAGGGGTGAGCGTCTTCACGAGAAAGGCAGGCTATCATTACGGCTGGGACTGGGGACCGCGCCTTGTCACTTCCGGGATATGGAGACCGGTGTGGCTGCGAGGCTGGGACGGGATGAGAATCAATGACGTTTTCTACCGTCAGGATTCGGTGTCGGCTAAAGAGGCCAGATTGACCGTAGTCGCAGAACTGGCTTGTGACCGGGCCGTGGACGATGCGCTTGTCAGCGTATGCGCCGACGGGAAAAGGCTGGCCGCAGTCAGAACGAGCCTTGCTCCCGGAAAAAACGAACTTGAGATTCCGGTTATTATGAAAAAACCGGAGTTGTGGTGGTCCAACGGGCTGGGGAAGCCATTTATGTACACATTCACCCTTTCCGTCTCCGACGGGAGGGAGACTCTGGCTTCGGAAAACACGGCGGTGGGACTGCGCTCGCTGCGGCTTGTCAGGGACGAGGATGCCGACGGCGGCAGAACGTTCCGCTTTGAACTCAACGGCAGGCCGGTTTTCATGAAAGGGGCCAACCTCATCCCGTGCGACGTGTTTCTTCCGGACGTGACGGATGAAATCTATGAAAGGACAGTCGCCGACGCCGTCGGGGCGAATATGAATATGCTCCGCGTGTGGGGCGGGGGAATCTATGAGGACGACCGCTTCTATGACCTTTGCGACAGGAACGGCATTCTGGTCTGGCAGGATTTCATGTTCGCGTGCAGCCTCTATCCCGCCGACGATGATTTCGTGAGGAATGTCGGGGCCGAGGCGGAATACAACATAAGGAGACTCAGGAATCACCCCTGCATAGCTCTCTGGTGCGGCAACAACGAATGCGACGAAGCCCTGTACGGATGGGGCTGGAACAGGAGGTATTCCGGCTCGCACCCGGAATATGACAGGCTGATTGAGTCGCAGCAGAACCGCCTCTACTTCAATGTCCTGCCGGATGCAGTGCAGAGCCTTGCTCCGGGAACGGCATACGTCCCGAGCTCGCCATGGTCGGACAAGGGACGCAGCGCCCTGCCCGACAGGGGTGACGCGCATTATTGGGCAGTCTGGAACGGCGGTAAATCCATATCCTCCTTTGAGACCTACCGAAGCCGCTTTTTCAGCGAATACGGATTTCAGTCATTCCCGTCAATGGCCGCAATCAGGACATTCATCCACGATTCCTCGGATTTGCGGCTGGATTCCGACGTGTTCAACTGGCATCAGCGCAGCGACAACGGCACGCGGTGGATTCTCAAGGCGGTGAACGAATATTTCGGACAGCCGGAAAAGTTTGAAGACGTCGTCTATATGTCGCAGGTCACGCAGGCCTTTGCCGCAAGAACCGCAGTGGAGGCCCATCGGCGAGACAAAGGCTACTGCTGGGGCTCGCTCATCTGGCAGCACAACGACTGCTGGCCTGTGGCTTCATGGTCCGGACGCGACTGGTACGGCGGGTGGAAAGCCCAGCATTATGAACTCCGCAGGGCCTTTGCCGAAATCCTTGTGTCTCCGGTGATTAAGGGGAGGGATGTATCGGTTTCCGTAGTCTCCGACAGGGCAACCTCCGTGCGGGGCGTTCTCGAGCTCGTCCTTATGGATGTGAACGGGAATGTCCTGTCCCGCCGGGCGGACAGAATCAGCCTGCCTGCCAATTCGAACGGGGTCTATGCACAGGCCTCCCTTGACTGCGGAACCGATGTCCGGACAAGTCTCGTACACGCCAGATTCATTGCTGACGGGAAAGTCCTGTCCGAGTGTGTCCGACCGTTTGTGGCCTACAAAGACATGGAGCTGCCGCAGTGCAGCATTTCCGCAGGCTTCAGTGAGGCTGACGGAGGGATTGAAATCACGCTCTCCTCGGATGCCTATGCCGCCTTTGTCTGCCTTGACTCAAGCGACGCCGGAAAAAATTTCTCGGACAATTTCTTCGACCTTCTCCCGGGGCAGTCCCGGACGGTCTTTCTCGCCACGGAGATGCCGGCATCAGAGGCGGAAAGCAGAATCAGAGTATCAAGCCTTGCCTCAACACACTGAATATGAAAGAAATACAGCAGGAAATAACCCCGGTCTCAAAAGAAGACCTTTTCATAGTTCTGGACCATCAGGACGCCAAGTTCGACTACCCCATACACTGCCACGCGGAGTATGAGATAAACCTCGTGCTCGACACGGACGGCACGCGAGTAATCGGCAATTCCTCGTCGGAGTTCAAGAATCTGGATCTGATTCTCGTCTCGCCGTTCATCCCCCACGTGTGGAAATCGGACGGGAAGCACAATCATGTCGTGACGGTGCAGTTCTCCGACGAACTGCTCAAATTCCCCATGATGAGCAAGAAGCCATTCCGCCATATAAGGGAATTTCTCGACAAATCGGTGCCGGCAATGCACTTTTTTGTATCAAGAGACAGCAGAATAGTATCAAGATTGCTCCGGCTCAAGGAGTATTCCGGCTTTGACTCGGCCGTCGAATTCCTTTGCCTCCTTAATGACCTCGCGCTTTCGGAAGGCAGCGTAGTGTCCGATTCGGAGCTGTCGATGCGTCCGTCGAAGTCCAGAAGAATCAGCAGGGTCTGCACATACACTGAGGAAAAGATAGCGGAACGGATCTCAATATCGGACGTCGCCGGGCTTGTCAATATGTCGGAGTCCGCGTTCTCCCACTTCTTCAAGAAGCACACGAGCCTTTCATACGTCTCCTACCTCAACAATCTCCGCATCGCGAAGGCCTGCCGTCTCCTTGAAGGAACGATGCTCTCGGTTTCGGAAATATGCTATGAATGCGGATTCAACAACAAGTCCAACTTCAACAGGATATTCCTCAAATCAAGGGGCGTTACCCCTACAGTTTATCGCAAGTATATCAACAACATTCTCGTATAATTATGAAACGCCACATCTTACTGCTCTGCATCCTTATGACGGCAGTTTCCTGCCGCTGCTATGACCTCACCGTGACCGACGAAGTCATAAATTCCGACCTCTTCGGAAACGGCGTCGAATGGGATCCATATGACGAAGCCGTTTCCTGGGGCTCCGCAGTTTCGGATGAAGACTGGGAAAAACTCTACAGACGGATGGATTTCATGAGGCCGCAATATGTCCGGTGCATGATAAACTCTCCGTTCACCTATTATGACAACGGACGCTTTGTCCCTGAAAGAAATTCGGGGAACATCATCAGACTGCTTTCGTGGTGTCAGAAGAACGATGTGTCCGTAATATGGGGAGAGTTCAATCCTCCGGCTTCAAGTCTGAAAGGAAGCAGAGAATGGGTGGAGATGTCCGTTGCCTATCTTAACCGCCTTGTGGAGCACGATGGATTCAGCTGCATAAAGCACTTTGTGATATTCAACGAGCCGGACGGCAACTGGGCCTGCACTGACGGAGACTACGACTTCTGGGAATCGATGGTTCTGCGCTTCGATGCGGAGATGCGGAAATATCCCGCGCTGGCCGGAGTCACGATAGCCGGGCCGGACGCCGTGCTCAACTACAGGAATCCCGCTTCGGAGTTCGACTCATACGGATGGGTGTCGCAGACGGCGTCGAGGCTCGGGGACGTCGTGGGGCTGTATGACATCCACTGCTACCCCGGCCAGCACTATGTGCGCAGCGGCTCTTTCGGGCACGATGTCGGCCGGGTCCGCGCCCTTGTCCCCGAAGGCTGTCGTTTCGTGTTCGGAGAAGGTGGTTACAAATACCATGACCCGGCCGACTCGACCCTGCTCGCCGAATACTGGAGGAGGGTGGACGGGCACGGATTCACCAAGGGGACAGACTGCAATATGCTTGTCACCGACTGGTTTTATGCCCTTGATATGCCGATATTCGCAATGGAGGCGATGAACAACGGCGCGTCCGGGATTGCCGCGTGGATGCTGGACGACGCCATGCACTCTTCAGGGGACTCCGGAAAGGCGGAGGATGTGAAAATCTGGGGAATGTGGAACATCCTCGGAAGCGAAGTCTTCGGAGACCCGTCCCTTGAGACGCCCCGTCCGTGGTTCTACACATGGAGCCTCATCTGCCGATGCTTTCCGTCGTCTTCCGACATATTGAAGATTGATTCGAACCTGCCGCCGGGAGTATATGCTTCCGCCTCATGCGTGTCTCCGACGGAATGCTCCCTTGTCCTTGTCAATGTGAACGACTTCCCCGTGAAGCTCAGAATCCGCCTTCCCAAAGAGGCCTCCGGCTCGCTCTGGAAACGTTTCTCAGTGAC
>DJPQ01000007.1 GCA_002439805.1 Bacteroidales bacterium UBA6408 | reverse complement strand
GCCGTGTATTTCGCACCCTTCTGCGGCTTCTGTGACGTCGTTACTATGATTACGCCGTTCGCCCCTCGCGAGCCATATATCGCCGTGGAGCTGACGTCCTTGAGAACCGATATTCCTGTGATGTCCGAAGGGTTGATTTCGTTAAGGTCGGAGACCGCATCGACAACGCCGTCCACGACAATCAGAGGTTCGTTGCCTGCCGAAATGGACCGCGCCCCGCGAATCTGTATGCTGGTGCTCTCCCCTGCCTCACCGCTTCCGGAGACGATGTCAACACCGGCGATACGGCCCTGAAGCGCCTCCGCCACCGAAGTCACTGGAGCATCTTTCACATCATCAACATCCACGACCGCCACGGCACCGGTGAGGTCCTGTTTCTTGGACGTTCCGTAGCCGATGACGACCGACTGCTCAAGAGCCGTGGTCTCGGAACTCATCCGCACGTCGATGACGGCCCTCCCTGACACGGCCTCAAGCACAGTCCTGAAGCCGAGCGAGGAAAATTCGAGGAAGCCGTCCTGCGGCACGGTGATGGAATATTTTCCGTCGATGTCAGTGACGGTCCCGTTCTTCGGGTCTCCCCTCTGGACGACGCCCACCCCGGGCATGGTCGCGCCGTCGGAATCGCGCACGGTCCCGCTCACCCGGATGTTCTGCCCGACCAATGGAACCGCAAGCATCGCGGCAAGCGCCAGCAATATCAATTTTCTCATATAATTTTTTTGTTTCAGCGCAAAGTTCACTCTTTTCTGCAAAGGGAACAAATCCGGCTCCGCCATATCATCAGAATGGCGGAGCCGGAAACATTATTCTGTATAGTGGGTTGTCCCGGAGATGGTGATGTAGCCGAGCTTGATTGGTCCTTTATCAGCATTGCCACTTGCAATGTCCTGATTGGACAGAACACAATAAGGCTTATAATCAACTTCACCTATTATCCCGCTGTCTTCCAGCAATGACGGGTAGTCGTTTACAGTTGTTTTCTCTTTCTTAGATCCCCCGACAGTCCCACTTATTTGAGAATCAACGACATTTGTCCCAGAGTAAACAGAATAACCGGTACGCTTCATAGAACTTGCATAATTTGCAATCAATGATGCATATATGACTATCGGCTGATTGTTTCCACGATATACAGTCAAGCCCTTGACTTTAGTTCCTGATATGACAAACTTCTGGTAGGCACAGCCAATAATTCCCGCTGCAGAAAAATTATAACCACCTTTGCCAACATTGCCGCTCACGCTGCAATCGGACACGTTAACACTTCCGCCATATCCAACAATTCCTCCGGAAACATTATAACGGCTGCCCTGTCCCAAGTTGTCCTTATCTGTATCATCTACATAACCTATGACAGTTCCATCGCTGGTACAAACGGAGATTTCCGCCATAGAGCCTTTGTACTGTCCGAAAAGAATCCCGGCAATTCCCCCACAGCCTACTTTGTGCGTGTAAGCAGCCGAACCGACCTCTGAAGAGCCGCCGCCACCACACTTTCTCGACGCAGAAATAGTTGCTGCTGCATAATTATGGCTGTCTATTATCTTGAGATAGAATCCCTCGACACATTTGCTCTCATCATCTCCACTGCCATAGACTGGCCCGAGGATTCGCCCCTGAGTCGCAACCGGAGCGGCCCAACCGAGAATGCCACCGACACCGGCGATTCCGGTTGTCCGTGAGGTAAACGACTTTTCATCGACTGTCAGTGACCCCGAATTTTCACAATTTCTGATCGTGACATACCTGTCATTTTCCGGCACGCCGCCCCAAATCCAGCCAACGATTCCGCCGACAGCACAATACTGCATACGGTTACCGGCATTTGTAGCTGTGTTCGTCAAAGAGACAGGCTTGCTGTTCGTACAGCCGCTAATTGTCACTGCGCCCGCGAACGGTTCTGACGCGTCAGAACTTGCACTGCCGAAACTGCCAGTACCATAGTTTTTGCCGACAAGAGCCACAATTCCTCCAGCATAGATATTTGTCGAAGCCGTCAAAGTCGCATTAAAGGCAATCTCGCCATTGTTAGTACAGTTCTCAATCGTGCCGTTCTGCATAGTGCGGCAGATTCCCGCAAGTCCGATGTTTCCGAAATGGGTGTTTATCTTGATTGCAACATCATTCGTACAGTTCTGAATCAATCCGCCGTGAAGCACACCTACAAGAGGGCAGGCTCCCTGATAACCAGGAGAGTCAAGAATAGTTCCCATCGTTCCGGCGACAGTCAGGTTCTTCACCGTGCCTCCGAATACATTCGCGAAAATCGGACGGCGACATGAATTTCCGTTGAAGGTTATCGTCTTTCCATTACCGTTGAATGTTCCTGCCCAAGCCCATACGCTTGCGATGCCATACTGGGCAAGAAGTTCATCATTTAGCTCGAACGAGCCGCCGAGTCTGACTTCCTTCCCACCGTTGCCGTCGTCAAGCAGCCATTTGTCAATGCCTGTATGTGAGAAAGATGTTCCGGTCGGGAGAGAAACCAGAGGGTCACCGCCCGTTGCTTTCACAGAAGAACCGTCTTTAATATAACTTGTTCCGGCATTGACTGTTTCACAAAATGCAAGAAACGCCTCCGGTGTCGTGATTTCGCCGCCGGCGTATGGGGATGCGCTGACCGTCCAGCCTTTCGCGGAGTCAATCGTGGCATCGAAGCGTTTCAATCCGCCCGTCTTGAGGCTGAAGCCGGAGACAGGAACAACTTTCTCAAAGAAATGTTTGTCCGTGACAATCCTGAATGTCAGCGACTCATCGGCAAACGGAAGCGTGCAGAACCATGCGTCCAGTTCAGACAGCTTTACCTCCTCGCTGAAATTCGCTGCAACGACATTCGAAGATGAAGCGACCGTCTTAGCCCCTGTCTTCAAATCCCATGTGAAACTGCCCGTAAGCTCCTTGCCGGAAGAGGCCACGACGGATACTCTCTTTACAACATCTGAAGCCATCTCCTCCGGGCAGCCAACGACCTTGAGGTTCATGAATCCGACTATATATTTCATCGAAATCGTCCCGACCGACAGCTTTCCGTCAACGACATCAGCGGCGGCCGAGCCATACATAAAATCATATTTGCCGTCACACGCCCCATTTGTCGGAGTCTGCACAGCAGGAAGAGTCCGCGTCATCTCAAGGTCCGTCGCCGCAGAGCCATACGGGTAGTAAAAATAAACTGTCCCGGCCGCCGGCTCCGATACGAGTTCGCCCGTGAAATATGCTGTGCCGTCCCCGCCAATCGCCGAGATGCTCATCTGAACATTCTTCTCGTCCGAAGCGCTGTCGTCTGTCTTGCACAAGAACAGCCCGGCCTTGTCATCTACCGCCCACTTTGCCGCGTAGCCTTCTGCATCGCTGCCTTCAATTGTGGTTCTTGTCAACGCTTCGGCCTGCCCCGCGGCAACTGTAATCGTATATTTCCCGGCTTCGGGCTGCGGTTCGGAGAGCTGCTCCTTTGAGCATGAAAGGACGGATGCCAGGGTCATGAGCATTGCCCCGCCCAACATGATATTTAAAAAATTGGTCTTCATGGCTTCAATAGTTTTAGATTGTGAAATGGTCTTCATTCTCGATGAAATCAATTTTTCCGGTCGAGACTCCGTAGCCATCAGTCTTTGACGAGGCGAAACCGTCCTCTACGCTGAAAAGATGCTGCGTCAGCTCAGGGGAGCTGTACCGTGTGGTTAATGTGGTCATTTTCATTGTATTAGTATTTTTAGTTTGTTTCTGTCCGGTCAAAATGTCAAATTCCACCGAAATCGCGGAAAATCACGGATGCAAAATTGAAAAAACATTCACCCTCCGCCGAAAACAAACACACCAAAGAATAAAACAAACGCGCCAGGACGAAAAAAGCCGGAAAATGGAGTGATTTTATGGCTATATTTGCGTCATGCCGCGCTTTTGTGCACTGAAACACGACCATAATATAAAAAGGAATCGACAATTTTATGAAACATACGTCCCTCTTCATGCGCCACATTTTCGTCATCCTGCTGACGACAGTGCTCTGCATCGCGGCCGTCGCCGCACCGCCCAGAAGCATACAGTTCAAGAGGCTGAACACGGACAACAGCCGCCTTTCACACAATTTCACGACATCCGTCGTCAGGGACAGCATCGGATTCGTGTGGATAGGGACGACCAACGGCCTCAACCGCTACGACGGACAGAACGTGCGCCCGTACTATCGTGGAGAACTCGACCTTCCGTCATCGGCGATTCTCGACCTCGCCATTGACCGTCAGGGAAAGATGTGGGTGCACACGGACAACGGGGACGCGGTATATGACCGGAACTCGGACAGATTCATACGCAAGGGCACGGAAATCTTCGAGACGAAGGAGCGGGTCTATCGGGAAAGGCTGAACTACATGATGAAGGAACTCGGCTTCGCGCATCGGCTCACCGGCACCAAGCCGAGAACCATCCACATAGACGAGGACGGCAGGATGTGGCTCGGGACCTCGCACGGAATCTGGATTTACGACTCCTCGGACGGCAGCGTGACGCGGCTTCAGGAGGATGAGAGCGACCCATTCTCACTCTCGGACAACAGGGTGAACGCCATCTGCACCGGAAGCGCCGGCGAAATATGGATTGCGACGGAGACAGGGCTGAACTTCACGAGCACTTTCAGTTCCAAGTTCCGGAAATACACAAAACTCGACGGCATCGGGATGAAGATGAGCTATGTGAACAGCTTCGCAAACGACGGGAAGGGAAAGCTGTGGATTTCGACGGAGAAAGTCGGACTGTTCACCTACTCAATCAAGGACGGAACTTTCAGGCATTACGGCAACCCGGCCCTGCGCAAGAAGATTATGGGAGTGCGATGGTTCCACGACAGGCTGTGGGTTCTGAGCGAGGAGGGATTCCAGATTCTGAACCCGGGAACAGGCACAGTCAGGGATTTCAAGGCAGACA
Source organism: Bacteroidales bacterium UBA6408 (assembly GCA_002439805.1). Lineage (GTDB taxonomy): Bacteria > Bacteroidota > Bacteroidia > Bacteroidales > UBA932 > Cryptobacteroides. The sequence goes on along the minus strand of DJPQ01000007.1, from coordinate 2,918 downwards.
GGACAGGCCGCAGAATCGCGGGAGTAAGGGACATCTGCAACGCCGGGCTGTGCGGACTTATATTCGTGGCCACGGAGAACGGGGTCTATACATTTGACGAAAAGAGCGGAGCGCTTTCCAAAATCGGGACTGTGGGAGATATGTTCGTGGAAAATGTGAATGAGACTTCTGACGGCGAGGTCTGGATGTCCACATATTCCAACGGGGCGATGAGATATTTCCCCGCAGACGGAAGGACACTGAAATTTTCGCACTCCGACGAAGTTCCGGGCAGCATACCTGAGAACAGGATTGTAGCCTCGTTCGAAAGCAGGGACAAGTCTTTGTGGTTCTGCACGTTCGGCAGCGGGATAGCACGATTTGACCCTTCCTGCAACAGTTTCACGGCCTACAACAGCCGGACTCTCGGCAAGGATTTCATCAACGACCTCTGCGTTTCCGTCGTGCAGGACAGCCGGGACAACCTCTGGATAGGCACGAGCCGGGGCATACTCAGATTCGCTCCCTCGGACAAGTCTGTCATCAGTTTCACCCGGAAAGACGGCCTGCTGAACGATGAGAACAGCCAGTTCAGCAGCTACATTTTCCCGAATGACGACATTTTCGTAGGCACGGCAGACGGCATCACGATTTTCAACGCCAACGCCGTGTATGCCGAAACGATGAATTCCCGGATTGTGCTCAGCGATTTCTCCATCGGGGGCCACAGGATGTCCGCCACGCAGCCCGGGTCGCCGCTCTCCCGCAACATTGACCTTACGGATGAAATACGCCTCAAGGCATCGCAGAACAGCTTCCGCTTCGATGTCGCACAACTGAACTCGCACCAGAGCGGGAGCAATGTGGAATACCGCCTGCGCGGATTCACCGACAGCTGGGCAGGAGTCGTAGAAGACGGAAGAATAGAGTTCACGAACATCCCTTCCGGAGACTATATGTTCGAACTGCGCACCGTCAACCCCGCGCTGGGCAGCCCTGTGCAGAAGAGCGTCGCGCTGCACATCGCCACTCCTGCCTATGCATCCTGGTGGGCTGTCCTGCTTTATGTCCTGAGCGGCTCAGCCTGCGTCTCAGCAGTGGGGCTCTATGTACGCAGGAGGATTCTGAAACGCGAGGAAGAACGGCAGGAGACCCGGCGGCAGGAACAGGCCAAGGAACTGCTTGACGAGAAGATGATGTTCCTCTCGAATGTAGTTCACGAAATCAAGACCCCGCTGACCCTAATCAAGTCGCCGCTGAACAACATCCGCCGCTCCCATCCTGACGATGGTGAGATGCTGTCGGACATTCGCATCATCGACAGCACGACATCCTACCTGACATCGCTCTCGAACGAGCTTCTGGAATATATCAGGGTCGAGAGAAAGGGATATATCCTCGAAAAGCGGAGGATTGACCTCGCGGAAAAGGTTCGCGGACTGCTGTTCAACTACAGCGAGACGGCGGCGGAGAGGAAGATTGAACTGTCGTCGGAGATTCCGTCGGAACCGGTGTGGGTCTATGCCGACGATTCGAGCCTTACCAAAATCATCAACAATCTGCTGACCAATGCGTTGAAATACTGTTCTTCGCGGATTGAAGTGAGACTGGGATGTTCACCTGACGCGCATGCTGAGGGGGCTTCCGGCGATGTGACGCCAGACAATGACATCAGTGACATGGGAACGGTCAGGCTTTCTGTGCGCAACGACGGCGAGACCATCAGCGATGAGTGGAAAGAGCGCATCTTCAAGCCGTTCTCGCGCATTGACGGGGTGAAGAAAAACAAAGTTGATGGCATCGGACTCGGCCTCTCGCTGGCCAGCTCGCTTGCACAGATGCAGGAAGGGACGCTGGAACTGGACAACGGCGGAGAACTCACAGAATTTATCCTTGAGCTGCCGGGATGCCCTGCCGAGAAGCCGGAAACCGAAGACGGCTCTCAAGTGTCGGACACCCGCGAGAATGAGCCGAAGGACAGAGAGGAAACCGGCTGCGAAGAAGAGGAATGGGAAGAGAAGCCGTCTCCACAGAGATTCAGCATCGCCGTCGCGGAGGACAGCACGGAACTTAGGGATTACATCGTCTCGCAGCTTTCTCCGGAATATCGGGTCTATAGCGTCGAAAACGGTGCGGCCGCGCTCAAGTGCCTCCACGAGCACAACATAGACCTGCTGATTTCAGACATAGCGATGCCGGAGATGGACGGGATTGAACTGTGCCGGAAAGTTCGCTCGGACGTGGACATTTCACACGTGATGATTATAATAATCAGCGGGATGAACGACCTGTCGAAGAAAATCGAATGTATGCGGAACGGGGCGAACCTCTACATTGAGAAGCCGTTCGACATCTACTATCTCAAGGTCTGCGCCGCCAATCTCCTCGACAAGATGAACCTCACGCGAAAGGCCCTGCGCAACAGCCTGAGTGCCGAGGACGAGGGAGCGGCCTCCCTCAGCAAGACAGACAGGGAATTTCTGCGCAGCGTCGATGAGGTCATTCTCCAGAACTTCTCCGACGCGGCATTCAACGTGGAGAACCTGAAGGATGCCCTGAACATGAGCAAGTCCTCCCTCCTGCGCAAGTTCAACCGCCTGCTCAACACGTCCCCGAACAACTACATCCGCACCAAGCGCCTGCTGATGGCATCCCAGATGTTCGACGAGGGAGCAGACCGGGTCAGCGACGTCTGCTATTCCTGCGGATTCAACAGCACGTCCTACTTTGCGAAGTGCTTCTTGAATTACTTTGGAACTACGCCGATAGAATATATGAAAAAGAAATAGGTTGCCGGCCGGCAACCTATTTCTTTATTTACTGAGTGTCAGAGACTTGATGAAGTCGACTTCGGACTGGCTGTACGGGGTGCCGTCCTCGGTGAAGATGTCGTGGAACCATACTTCCGGCATCGGATCGCCCGGCTTGCTGCCCCATGG
>DJPQ01000106.1 GCA_002439805.1 Bacteroidales bacterium UBA6408 | reverse complement strand
GGCGAGTGCATGCTCCCGTCTGACGCCTCAGGAGACGGGGCTTCGGCCGGCGGACTTGCGGAGATCTGGGACGAGACAGTGGATCTCCCGCCGGAAAACATGGTCTACTCCAGAGAGGACATTCCTGCGGCCGTGAAGGCCGTGACGGATGCTGCCTCCGCCGCGCAGGACAGGGCGTTTAATGTCCTCTATCCGGAAAGCTTTGCCCGCCAGAGGGTTGCGTCGGCTCTGATTGACACTCTCTGGCTGGACGGAGAGTTCCGTCTGGAGGACCTGAGGATATGGGCAGAGTGGGGCTGGAACTCTGAACCGGTGGGGAACATGGCCGCGTTCTACAATTCCGTGCAGTCTGTGACCGAGTATGTCTATGACCTCGGAGTCGAGGTACAGGGCTATCTGTATGAGGACGGAAAAGGGGAGTGCGTCAATTCCTATTTCGCTACGCTCGCCTCCTATGGCGATGAGGATGACGACATTGAGGACGAGGCGGAGCTTGAGGATGTTCCCGACAAGGACTGGGAGGATGATGACGCCCCCGCAGAGGACCGGCTATGGACCGTGGGCGGGAGCGCGGACGTGAACTTTGACGTGAACCGCGACGTGTGGATGGGGGACGAGAGGATGTGCTCCGCCCGTCTGGTCTGCAATGCCGGTTCGTTCCTTGTGTATGTTCCCTTCGACACCTGTTCACCGAAGCTTGGCGGTTCGCTCTTCGCAAAGACTCTGGGATGCAACGGAGGACCGGCTCCCGCGATTTCGGACCCTGACTATCTCATTGACTGCTATGAGGTTGTGCGCGACCTCGTCTCAGACGGCGTAGTGCTTGCGTCGAGGACAGTCTGTGACGGAGGGCTTGCGGCGGCGGTGATGAAGCTCGCGGCGGATTCCGGGGCTGGCGTGCGGCTGAATCTCAACGGAATCTGCGGGGCCTGCGGTGAAACCGATGTGATGAAGGTTCTCTTTTCCGAGATTCCGGGCGTTCTGCTTCAGATTTCTGACAATGACGGCGACTATATAGATTCCCAGTTTCTCCTTCAGGACGTGGCATACTACCGTGTCGGACGCCCTGATTCTTCGGTCGTCGGAGTGGAGGTGGCTCCCGATAGCAATGGGGTTGATAGGATTCTGTCGGCTCTTCTTAATGAGGCCTCCGAAGGCGAGGATTAAAAATAATTTCTTAATTAGCGCAAAATTTGTTAATTTCGCGACGCGAATTTTTACGGAACAATATATAATTATCTAAATATCAAAGTATTTATGGAAAACAACAAAAAACGTGTCTATCGCTTTGGCGGCAAAACCGCTGAAGGCAATGGATCAATGCGAAACCTTCTCGGCGGAAAGGGTGCAAACCTTGCCGAGATGTGTCTGTTGAACATCCCTGTTCCGGCAGGTTTCACAATCACGACAGAGTGCTGCGCGGAGTACTATGCTCTCGGCGGCGGTTATCCTGACGAACTCAAGGCAGAGGTTGCCGACGCGATGAAGGCCACCGAGGAGATTATGGGAATGAAGTTCGGTGACAAGACCAACCCGCTTCTCGTAAGCTGCCGTTCCGGCGCCCGCAGCTCAATGCCGGGCATGATGGACACGATTCTTAACATCGGTCTCTGCTCCGAGACGATTCCGGGCATGATTGCGAGGACAAATAATCCTCGTTTTGTATATGACGCATACCGTCGTCTCATCATGATGTACTCAGACGTCGTCATGGAGAAGGCAGAGGGCATCGAGCCTGAGGACGGAAAGGCTATCCGCCAGCAGCTCGACAGGATGATGGAAGACCTCAAGGAGGCAAGGGGCTATAAGTCCGACACGGAGATTACCGCCGAGGAACTCAAGGATCTTTGCGACAAGTTCAAGGCACGTGTGAAGGAAGTGCTCGGAGTTGATTTTCCTGACACGGCGGAGGCTCAGCTCTGGGGCTCGATCGGAGGCGTGTTCAAGTCCTGGAACGGAAAGCGCGCAATCGCCTACAGGAAAATCGAGGGCATTCCTGACGACTGGGGCACGGCGGTGAATGTTCAGTCAATGGTGTTCGGAAACATGGGCAACACTTCCGCTACCGGTGTTGCATTCTCTCGTAACCCGGCGAACGGTGACAACAAGTTCTACGGCGAGTGGCTCATCAATGCCCAGGGCGAGGATGTCGTTGCGGGTATCCGCACTCCGAATCCTCTCAACGAGGCGACCAAGACCCCTCACAACGCAAACCTTGAGTCTCTTGAGAAGGCGATGCCTGAGGTCTATAAGGAGCTCGACGAAATCCGTCTTCGACTTGAGCAGCATTTCCACGATATGCAGGACATCGAGTTCACGATTCAGGACGGCAAGCTCTGGATGCTCCAGTGCCGCATCGGCAAGAGAACCGGTCTCGCTGCGCTCAATATGGCAATGGACATGCTCCAGGAGGGCATGATTGATGAGAAGACCGCCGTAATGCGCGTGGCTCCTGCCCAGCTCGACGAGATTCTTCACCCTATTCTCGACCCGGCTTCAGAGAAGAAGGCCACGGCAATCGCAAACGGTCTGCCTGCCTCTCCGGGCGGTGCAGTGGGTGTCGCAGTCTTCTCTTCTGAGGCCGCAATGGCCGCCGCTGCAAAGGGAATCAAGGCCATCCTCATCCGTGAGGAAACATCGCCGGAGGATGTCGAGGGTATGCGTGCCGCAGCCGGAATCCTCACAATGAAGGGCGGCATGACATCACACGCCGCGCTCGTTGCACGCGGGTGGGGCAAGTGCTGCATCGTCGGCTGCGAGTCAATGACCATCGACCTTGCCGCAAAGACCGCGAAGTTCAAGAGCGGCGCAGTCATCAGGGAAGGCGATGCTGTCAGCCTCAACGGTGCGAAGGGACTTGTGTATGCGACCAAGCTTGACACAATGGACGCTTCCGAGAACCCTCGTTTTGTGAAGTTCATGGAAATCGTCGATAAATACAGGACGCTCGGCGTGCGCACGAACGCCGACACTCCGGAGGATGCCGCGCGCGCCCTTTCATTCGGAGCAGAGGGTATCGGCCTGTTCCGTATCGAGCACATGTTCTACGGAAAGAACTCCGAGACTCCTCTTGCAAAGCTCCGCAAGATGATCCTTTCCAAGACTGATGACGAGCGTCGCGCTGCCCTCGCGGAACTCGAGCCTTACATCAAGGCCGCAGTGAAGGGCACTATGAAGGTGATGGACGGCAAGCCTGTCACCTTCCGTCTCCTCGATCCTCCTCTCCACGAGTTTGTTCCGCAGGGACACGAGAAGAGGGAGGAACTTGCAGAGGAACTCGGCATCAACGAGCAGGAAATCGAGAAGAGAGGCGAGGCTCTCCATGAGGTTAACCCTATGATGGGTCACCGAGGAGTGCGTCTGCACATCACCTACCCGATGATTTCCGAGACTCAGTTCCGCGCCATCTTCACCGCTGCCGCCGAGCTTATCAAGGAGGGCTACCACCCTATGCCTGAAATTATGATTCCTGTCACCATTTCAGAGCGCGAGCTCAAGTTCCAGAAGGCAATCTGCGAGAAGATTAAACTTGAGGTTGAGGGCGAGACCCATCAGACAATCACGTACAAGTTCGGTTCTATGATTGAGATTCCGCGTGCAGCCCTCACCGCTGACAGGATGGCCCGCACCGCAGAATTCTTCTCATTCGGTACCAATGACCTCACTCAGATGACCTTCGGATTCTCACGTGACGACGTCGGAACCTTCATGGGCGACTACCTCGGCAACAAGATTCTTGACGCCGATCCGTTCAAGACCCTCGACACCAAGGCTGTCGGCAAGCTCATCGACTACGCTGTCAAGGAAGGCCGCGAGACCCGTCCGGACCTCAAGTGCGGCATCTGCGGCGAGCACGGCGGCGACCCTGCATCAGTTGAGTTCTGCTACAAGATTGGTCTGAACTATGTTTCATGCTCACCGTTCCGCGTGCCGATTGCGCGCTTGGCCGCTGCGCAGGCAGCAATTAAGGCTGAAAAGGGCGCCTAGAAAGCGGTCTGCTTCGTTGGACGGTTTGATGAAATCCTCACCATCCTAATTGACCCCTCCCGTCCCCTCGAAGGGGAAGTGGTGCTCCGTGCACACTATCGCACAAGGCTCTCGCTTCGTTGTTCTTCGCACGACGCTGATGCGTCTTAGGATTGTACCGTCCGCCTTGCATCCCATCTTTTTATGCACCCCTTTTCTCAGAGGTGATTTTTCTGAGAGAATGGCTAAGTTTTTTAGCCGTTCTCTTTTTTTTGTTTGAGAGCGCTTGCCTGTCGCTTGGCTGGGCGCTTGCCTTTCGGTTGGTCGGGAGCTCGCTTTTCCGGCTTAATCGAATTGTAACCTGTCGTAACATTATCGCAACCGATGTGTAAAAAAGATGTCATTATCCCGGACTAACTTTGCCGGCGATATGAGAATAAGGCAAATTACATTGGTTGCAGTCCTTTCAGTGGCTGCGCTCTCAGGCCGGGAGACGGTCATGATGGCAGAGGAGAATGCCATTCGAAGCAAATTTGAGACAATTTCGGAAATGGGTGACGGACGGAGCGCCAGATTTCTTGTGACTGACGCTGAAAACGGCGAGACGCTGATCGGAGCGGCCGTGCTCGTGAAGGGAAGCACGGCGGGAGCTATGACGGACGTGGACGGCATCGCCCAAATGCCGATGAAGGACGGTGAATATGACATTGAGGTCTCATACATCGGATATTCTCCGGTGTCGGTACATATAAAAGTACATAACGGCGACATATCAACGGTCACTGAAACAGCGGACATTCTTTCCGAAACTGACGGAACACTGCGCATAAGGATACACCCCGACAACGCGCTGCTTGACAATGCCACGGTCACGGCGAGAAAAAGTTTCGAGACCATATCGGCACTGCAGAACGAGCGGCGTATGTCCTCCCACGCGATAGAGAACATCGGGGCGCGGGAAATGGCACTGAAAGGACTGTCGGACGCGCAGGAGAGCGTGTCGAAGATGTCCGGAATCTCGGTTGCGGACGCCGGGCAGATGATTGTCCGCGGACTTGGAGACCGCTACAGCACCACAACCCTTAACGGACTGCCGATCGCGTCCCCGAACCCCGACAACAAGCTGATTCCGCTGGACATATTCCCGGCATCAACGATCCGCAGCATCACGGTCAGCAAGGTCTATGAGGCCGGCACTTTCGCGGACTATTCCGGTGCGCATGTTGACATAAGCACGAGCAAGGGACGCAGCGAGGACTTTTTCTCAATGTCATTCTCGACGGGAGGTTATTTCGGGACAATCGGAAACTTCAAGCAGATGGACAGAAAGAGCCTGTTCGTCACTCCGAGGATGAAAAAGGAGGTCGGTGAATCGTCTTATTCCGAATTTCGGGAATATGCCAAACATAACTCCTTGTTTAACAGTGGATTTCAGGTCAAGAACAGACAATCCCATCCGGATGCTGACGGAAGTCTGGGCCTCGGAAGGAACTGGAAGTTCGGCGAGCAGGAACTGAATCTGCTCGCGAGCGCAAGCATCCGCTCCGGCGAGGAAACACTCAAGGACGCATACTACAGGACATACGAGGCAAGTTCCGAGGGGCTCATCTGCACTGAAAGCAGCTATGACAGTTACAAGTCGAAAATAAACATCGCGGCTCTCGTGGATCTCGAATACTCCTTCAAACCGCAGCAGAGCATAGGGCTGACATATTTCTTCGCCCGCAATGCCGTGACCGACTATCAGAGGCGCAACGTGATAGATCATCTTGAGACATACGACCTTCTGGGAAGCAACTCGGTGTCGCATTTCTACACGATGCACGATCTTCAGCTCACCGGAAAACACACCCTCGGTGGTGGGAAATGGACTCTGGACTGGGGAACGTCGTTCTGCGCGACATCCAGCGACGAGCCGGACAGAAGACAGGTCATGTTCAGCAGGAATGCGGACGGAAGCCTCGGATTCTTCAATCTCAACCAGCAGGAGACACAAAGATATTTCGGCGAACTCTCTGAATATGAAATCGTTTCTGACATACGCGCATCTCGGGTCTTCGACGAGTGGAACAAGCTTTCGTTCGGTCTTGCCGTGAAGGACAAGTTTCGCAGTTTCGGAACGACGAGGTTCTACTACAATATGCGCGGCATTACGGACAAGATCGAAGACATCGAGAATATGGATGCGTACATCAATGACGCGAACATCGAGTCCGGACTCATAGGGATTGACCGTAAGCAGCACAGCCGTGACAGCTACAAGGCATCCAACCTCATCGGTGCGGCATTCGCGGATTCTGACCTGAGGTTCGGCGAGAAGTGGTTCCTGAACGTGGGACTGAGAATGGAGTTGTCAAGACAGAGCGTCGATTACAATGATGACGTCGAGGACAGGACCAGAAACCTCGACGCGGCGGATTTTTTTCCTGCACTGAACGTGAAATTCGCGATGAACGAGAGTTCTGCGCTGCGGCTCGCGCTGTCAAGGACAATCACCCGCCCGTCATTCGTGGAGATGGCCCCGTTCCTCTATCAGGAGAGCTTCGGAGGAACTCAGATTCGAGGAAACGAGGAACTCGGAAACGGCTATAACTGGAATGCCGATTTGCGGTATGAGTTTTTCGGAAGCCGGTCAAACGACATGGTCGCGGCGACGGCCTACTTCAAGTACCTCGACAATCCGATTGAGCGCACGCAGAGGCTTTCCGGCGGGGCGATAGAACAGACTTTCCAGAATGCGGACAAGGGGCTTGCCGCCGGAGTCGAGGCCGAGTTCAGGAAGGAGATAGTGAAGAATCTGACGGTTAGCGGAAACGCGTCCTACATATTCACGAACGTCAAGCTTCCTGAAAGCGGGGCTTACACGAACAGCGAGCGCTCGCTTCAGGGAGCTTCGCCCTATCTCGTGAACGCCGACATCAGCTATGCGCCCCAGTTTGAAAACGGTTCCTCGCTCGCGCTGACGCTTCTCTACAGCGTGCAGGGGCCGAGAATCCACGCGGTGGGCATACTCGGACTTGGAGACGCGAAGCAGATGCCTTTCCACAGCCTCGACTTTTCCGGCTCATACAAGTTCAATAAATACTTGACAATCAGCCTCGGTCTGAAGAATATGCTGAACTCTTCCGTGAGGTTCACACAGGAGATTCCGAACGCAGGACGGACGGTCGATGTGGAAGGCTGGAGACTCGGAACGGGTATCAGTCTCGGGGCATCATACACATTCTGATGAATCCGTCGAAAAAATACGGGGATGAAAAGAGAAATCAAAAGATAAACCTTTTATAAAAAAGTATTATGAAGTGTTTTAATTTCAAGTCAGCCGCAGCGGTGGCAATCGCAGCCGCAGCGCTCATCGCCTGCCAGAAAGAGCAGGAGACCAACAAAGAGAATCAGGAAACGACAGAACTTAAGGGCTATGTCGCTGAAGATCTGAAACTTGAGGCAGGAAAATCCTACACTCTCGTCGGAAGCCTCCAGGTCAAGGCACCGGCCACACTCACCATCGGAAAAGGTGTGACCATCACCGCCAAGGACAATGGCGAAATCAACTACATCCTCATCGAGCAGGGTGCAAAAATCAACGCTGTCGGAACGAAGGATGAGCCGATAGTACTTACTGCAGAGAGAAAGGAAAAGGGAGCCTGGGGCGGTGTGCACATCTGCGGACGTGCTCATAGCAATGCAGGTGAGGGCAACACCTCTGAAATCGGTAACGCGCCGTATGGCGGCCATAAGGAGGACGACAACTCCGGAGCGCTGAAGTATGTGCGAATTGAGTATTCCGGCTATGCTCTTGACTCCGAGCATGAGGCAAACGGCCTCTCACTCTACGGTGTGGGCAACGGAACTTCCATCTCATACATCCAGTGCATCGATGGTTCTGACGACGGAATCGAATTTTTCGGAGGCAGCGTGAACATTGACCACTGCGTGGTTGTTGACTGCACCGATGACAGCTTTGACTGGACCGAAGGCTGGAACGGCAAGGGCGAGTACCTTGTAGCCTACCAGAGCGACCCTTCGTGCGACTGCCTCTTCGAGTGCGACAACAACGGAAAGGCAGTGGACGCAACACCTGTTTCCAATCCGGTTCTTGATCATGTTACCCTCATTGGCAACAACAGCACTGAGGCTAAAAGGGGAATCCGCCTGCGCGCCGGCACTTATGCAAGCTTCTCCAACACTCTTGTAACCGGCAAGCCAAACCCGCTCACCCTTGAGACCGAGCAGACTGTCAGGTCATTCGTCTCAGGCGAGTCGAAATTCAGCAACGTGCTTATCTCCGGCAAGGTAAAGAGCGACGATAAAGTGACTGCGGTTGTCTATACCGATGAACTTTTCACCGCCGCCGGGAACAAGGTTGATCAGAAACTGACCTTCACATCCCGTTATGTCGGAACGGTTGACGGTGCAGGTGCAGTGCCGGCCGACGACGACTGGACCGCCGGCTGGACAAGGTAGCACTCGCCGCCCCTCCTCGTTTGGAGGACGATTCTCATGCAGACAGGCCACAAATCTGGCCTGTCTGTTTTGTGATATGCACATATAGTTTGTAAATTTGCACCGCATTCCTTGGCGCAGTGAATCACTCTGCAAATCTAAGGTTTGCGGAGAATTGGAAATGGCAGCCCCGGGCAGGGGATTTTTTGAAAATTTCTTAAGGGATGAAAATGAAGTCAATCAGGGAAATATACAGGATAGGGAAGGGACCGTCCAGCAGCCACACGATGGGACCGCATCAGGCATCGAGGGTTTATCTGTCGCACCATGGAGACGCCCGCCGCTTTCATGTCCGTCTCTACGGCTCTCTGGCGGCGACGGGGAAGGGGCATCTTACTGATGTCGCTGTTAATGAGGTGCTTTCGCAGGCCGGACCGGTGGAGATAGAGTGGCTTCCAAAGGTGTTTCTGGACGAGCATCCGAACGCCATGACGATTGCGACTGTGGAGGATGACGGCTCGCTGCGTGACGAATGGACATTCTACAGCGTCGGGGGCGGCGCCATACGCTGTGACCAGCTGCCTGGCGTCGAATCGCCGGACATCTATCCGCTGAACACGATGACCGAGCTTCTCGGCTGGTGCAACCGCAACGGGAAGGCCTATTGGGAATATGTCGAGGAAATCGAGGACGGGGACATCAACGACTACCTGCTTGAGGTCTGGAAGGTGATGCAGGAGTCCATCGAGCGAGGGCTTGACCGCGAGGGCGTGCTCCCCGGACCGCTGCACCTGCGGCGAAAGGCCGCCTCGTATTTCATCCGGGCCGAGGGCTACAAGGATGTGCTGCGCACCCGAGGGCTCATCTTTGCCTACGCGCTTGCCGTGAGCGAGGAGAACGCCTCCGGAGGCATCATAGTGACCGCCCCGACCTGCGGCTCCTGCGGCGTGCTCCCGAGCGTGCTCTATCATCTTAAGAAAGTCTATGACTTCAGCGACCGCCGCATAGTCCGCTCTCTCGCCACCGCCGCCCTTGTCGGTAACGTGGTGAAGACCAACGCCTCCATCTCCGGGGCGGAGGTGGGCTGTCAGGGAGAGGTCGGCGTCGCCTGCGCGATGACGGCCGCCGCCGCGAACCAGCTGATGGGCGGCACACCGGCTCAGATTGAATATGCCGCCGAAATGGGGCTTGAGCACCACCTCGGCATGACCTGCGACCCCGTCTGCGGTCTTGTCCAGATTCCTTGCATCGAGAGGAATGCCTACGCGGCGGCTCGGGCTTTGGACGCGAACATTTATGCGTCTTACACGGACGGGCTGCACCGCGTGTCGTTCGATCAGGTCGTGCGCGTGATGAAGCAGACGGGGAAGGATTTGCCGTCGCTCTATAAGGAGACGGGCGAAGGCGGCCTCGCGGCGGAGGTGGAATAAGGGGTGATCACCCCTTATTCCACCTCCGCCATCCAAGCTTTTTATTTGCTGTGTGATAAATACTTATCCCGATACTTGATATGTGGATTTAAACATTTTGTATCTGAGATCAATAGTTCGTTAAATTTA
>DJPQ01000016.1 GCA_002439805.1 Bacteroidales bacterium UBA6408 | reverse complement strand
GCGCCTTCTCAGGGAAATCCGGCGAGCCAGCTGGTGAACGACATGGACATGATGAACATAGGCGTGGAGTTCGACGTCGCGGCGGATTTGGTGAAGGTCAGGAACTTCTCGTGGAACCTTGCGGTGAACGGGACGGCCTACCGCAACAAGATTACGAAGCTTCCGTCCAACGAGCCCGAGGAAGGCTACGCTTCGGGGAACTACTGGAGGAAGAAGGGCGGCTCGCTCTACGACTTCTATATGTACGAATGGCTCGGGGTCGATGAGGCCACAGGTGAACCTCTCTACACGGGCAAGGACGGCGCTCCTGTCCATGAGCCGGCGAACGCCAAGCTTGTTCAGACCGGGAAGAGCGCGGTGCCTGACCTCTACGGCGGCGTCACTTCCTCGTGGAGTTTCTTCGGGGTGGACCTGAGCGCACAGTTTGCCTACCAGCTCGGGGGCTGGACTCTCGACTCGAACTATCAGGGGCTGATGTCCGCAGGCACGGCCGGGACCAACTGGCACAAGGACATATTCCGCCGCTGGACTCCGCAGAACACCTCGACCGACGTGCCCCGTGTGCAGAACCGCTATCAGGATGCCTCCCAGACATCTACGAGGTTCCTCACCAAGGCCTCTTACATAAGCCTGAAGAACGTCACGCTGGGCTACACATTCCCGAAGTCGCTGATGCAGAAGGCTAAGATTTCCAGCCTCCGGGTCTATGTCGTGGGCGACAACCTCTGGTATATGTCGAAACGGCGCGGGCTTGACGTGCGTCAGTCGTTCAGCGGGGCCACGGGCTTCACCTACTCCGCGCTCAGGACCGTCTCGGCGGGTGTTTCATTCACATTCTAAAGCAGACCGGACATGAAAAGGATAACAGTGATATTGCTTTCAGCCGCATTGACCCTTTCTTCCTGCGGCGATATGTTTGAGGTCGATTCGACCGGGAACCTCACCGGCTCGAAGGCCGCGCAGATGGTGGAGAAGGAGCCGGAGTTCCTCTTCTCCTATGTTTCCGGGCTCTATTCATGGATGGTCACCCCGTTCACGGTCTATTCCGGCCACGATGACGGGGGCTTCCTCCTCTGCACTATGCTGACCGACTTCATGGGGCAGGACATCGTTCTCGACGGAACGGAGAACTGGGGACAGTTCGACTACAATTTCGACTATGGGATGGAACAGTATGTCCGCACCTATCAGTTCTGGACACAGTTCTACACCCTGATAAACAATGCCAACACCATTCTGGACTACATCCCCGCCGGCGATGAGCCTTCTTCCGTGCAGGTGAGGGGCTATCTCGGGCAGGCCTATGCAATCAGGGCGCTGTCCTATATGTATCTGATGCTGCTCTACCAGGACCCCGTCGATGAGTCCGGGTCTCTTCGCACCGACGCGCCGTCCGTTCCGCTGGTGTATGCCTCAAGGGACGGGATTGCCGCCGACGTGGCGTATGACCGTCAGGGAAGGAATGCATATTCCGTCGTCATGGAACACATCGATTATAATATATCCGAGGCTCTGAAATATCTCGAGGGATATGAGAGGGCGTCGAAGAACGAGATTGACAGGAGCGTCGCCTACGGAATCGCGGCGAGGTACTACCTCTTCGTGCAGAAATGGGCCGAGGCCGCCGAGGCCGCCGAGAAGGCGCGCGAAGGCTACGACATAATGGACCGTGAGAGGCTTCTGGGAGGTTTCATGAACCTTGAGGACAACGAGTTCATGTGGGGGTTCAACCACACGACCGAGACCCAGACGACTTATGTCTCCTTCTCCTCGCACATGAGCAACGACTGCGAGGGATATGCCGGGCTTGACCAGCCGGGCAAGCTGATTGACCGCTCGCTCTACGACAAGATGTCGCGCACGGACTGGCGCAGGGGACTGTTCAACGGCCCGGAGGGCGACCCGAAGGCAAACCCGAGCACCCCGGCCGCAGCAAAGGCCTATGCCGCGAGAAAGTTCGGCTACATGGACCAGTGGCTTCAGGACTACATCTATATGAGGGCTTCCGAAATGGTGCTGATTCAGGCGGAGGCAGAGGCCCGTCTGGGGGACGGGGCTAAGGCGGCGGCGACGCTCGCGACCCTGATGTCAAAGAGGGACCCGTCCTGGAGCGCCGCTTCCGTCACGGCTGCGGACGTGCAGCTTCAGAGACGCATCGAACTCTGGGGCGAGGGATTCGGCTACTATGACATACGGCGCAACGGTCGGGGGATTGACCGCAACTACGAGGGCACGAATCACAGCCCGGCGAACAGGATTAAGGTGCCGGCGCACGACCAGCTGTGGTGGTTTCAGCTCCCTCTGAAGGAAATCACCGAGAATGACAAGATTGACGAGTCTGAGCAGAATCCGTGGAGCAAGACCGTGCAGGGAGGTGAGGATGAGGAGACGGACAGCAAGTCCGCCCTGTCACTGCGAAGCGGCATGAGCCTCGGTGCGACCCGGGTGTCCGTGAAATAAGAACAGAAGGAATGATGAAAAGGATATTGACATATATTATGATTGCCTCTGCGGCTCTCTGCTCCTGCCAGAAGGCTGCGGAGAAGGCCGAGGTCGAGGCCGGGTTTGCCGACGGAGGGCGCGTTCCGAGGGTCGGGATTGCCGATAAGGTGGATGTCTATCAGTACGAGAAGAGGGTGTCCGCGACAGTGCTTGTCTCCGGAATCGACCCGGATATGACGCATCTTGAAGTCGGCCTGCTCTCCTCGCAGGACGAGTATTTTTCCGACCCGAAGGCGGTGTATTCAAAGCGCGCGCGCAACGGCAGCTACACCCTGAGAGTCCCTGTGACCCCCGGCAAGACAAACTGGATTATGGCCGTTGCCGCCTGTGACGGAGGAGCCGCATATTCCACTAAGATTTCGGTCGATGTTCCCGACGTTCCTTGGCAGTACAAGATTGCCGACAGCTACTCCGGCACCTACCTCAACACGACAATCAAGCAGGGCGAGCAGTCCTATCCTGACCATAAGATTGTGCTGAAGTACAACGGCAGCTCCAACAAGCTGACCATCGGCAATGTCTGCGCATATTCCCTTGCACAGGGATTTGACTACACCAAGGACAACAGCGTGAACTACATCGTAGGCGACGTGGATATCGAGGCCAAGACCGTCTCTTTCCCTGTCACCTCGTCAGGAATTAACGCGCATCTTGCCGCCGGGACGGCCCTTATGCCGTTCGAGCTCAAGGACGACAGCGTCTATTCCGCAAAGGAGTTCGTCTGGACCTTCAACGAAGACGCGACCGAGATTTCCTTCCCGATTTTCGGACTTGTTTCGGGAACCAGCATAAAGCAGTCCTACGATGCCGGGACATTCAAGGCCGACTGAGCCTGAGAGCTTGCCGAGATGGACCTGTGACGTTGATGAGCAAAGATTTGCAAAGAAAAGAACTATGAAGAGATACGGATATATATTTTTGATGATGACGGCGGTTTTCGCCGCCGGCTGTGCTAAGGAAGCTGACGCGCCCGAGGCTCATAAGTCTCCGGAGACGCTCTCCGACTCCCCGTCGGCCGTCCCGGGGCTTGTCCGCATTCAGGTGAGCGAAGCCCTTGCGGACGAACTTCTTGCCGCAGCGGACTCTGACGGGAAGGTTGCTCTTGAGGATGTTCCTCAGTTTCAGATAGAAGGGCTCGAGATAAGGTCTGTCTCCACATCTTTCCACATAGGCGGAAAGTTCGAAAAAGTGCAGCGCGAGTCCGGGCTTCACAGGTGGTTCGACGTTGAATATGACGAGGCGACCCCGCTGACAAAGGCTTCCGCCGGGGTTTCAACCATCGACGGCATAGCCCACATGGAGCCTGTCCACATCCCGGAAAGCCGCGCCGTCACGATGAACGACCCCTATTATGGAGTCCAGTGGCACTACCACAGCACCGGAAAGGGCAGTTCGGTCGAGGGAATCGACATAAAGCTTCAGGAAGCATGGGATCTCTACGGGGTGTATGGCAACAGCAGCGTGATAGTGGCGATAATCGACTCCGGCGTTGACACGACGCACCCGGACCTTGAGGGCAATCTCTGGACCAACGAGGCCGAACTTAACGGAACGGAAGGCCGCGACGACGACGGCAACGGCTACCGTGACGACATCCACGGCTACAACTTCGTCGCCGGTTCGGCCGCCATCCATGCCGAGAACCACGGCACTCATGTCGCGGGAACGGTCGGCGCGGTGAACAATAACGGAGCCGGAGTCTGCGGCGTCGCCGGCGGACGCTACCCTCAGAAGGGCGTGCGGCTGATGTGCCTGCAGATTATGGACGAGACTCTTCCCGACAAAGGGGCGAACCTTCTGAAAGTCTTTCAGTACGCCGCCGAGAACGGCGCGGTCATCGCCCAGAACAGCTGGGGCTACAAGAAGGACGTGACTGAGATGCCTGCGGGCGATGTCACGGCCATCAACTATTTCATAGAGCACGCCGGGATGGACTCCGACGGAAAGCAGACCGGGCCGATGAAGGGCGGGCTTGTCATCTTCGCCGCCGGGAACGACGCTCAGGACTACGCCTACCCGGCAAAGTATGAGAAGGTGCTCTCCGTCGCTGCGGTAGGCCCGGACGGGAAGGCCGCCTACTACACCAACTACGGCGACTGGGTGAGCGTCTGCGCCCCCGGAGGAAACGAGCGGCTTGTGGAAGGCGGGATTTACAGCACCCTCCCCGGAGCCAAGTACGGCTACCTCCAGGGCACCTCGATGGCCTGCCCTCACGTCTCAGGCCTCGCCGCCCTCACGCTCTCTGCCTGCGGCGGCCCCGGCTACACCTGCGACAAGCTCTTCGAGACCATCGTGAACAGCTGCGACGAGTCTATTTACAAGTACAACACGGCGATGACAGGCAAGCTCGGAAAGGGGATGATAAACGCCGTGAACGCACTCTCCTCCATAAGCACCGTTCCTCCGGAGGCCGTCTCGCATCTTGAGGTCAAGGCTCACTCCAACACTCTGAACATCGTCGCCGACCTGCCGAAGGACCCCGATGCTGAATATGCCTACAGCTACAAGGTCTATTACAGCAAGTCTGCATTTACCTCGCTCAGCCCCTCTTCCGCCTCGACGGCCGTTTTCGTCGCCTCTTCGCTTGAGGCAACGGAGGACGGCTACAGGAAGATTAGCCTCAAGGGGCTGGAATTCAACACTAAATACTGGTATGCGGTCTCCGCGCTTGACTTTGCCGGCAACGAGTCACCGCTCTCGGATGTGGCCGAAATCACCACAGGCGGCAACACCGCTCCGGAAATCAGCGTGAACGACGCGGCTCCGGTCAGCCTCGAATCCTACGAGACGGCGATGAGGATTTACACCGGCTCCGACCCTGACGGTCACGCCGTGTCATTTGCCTGGACCTGCGACGAGCCTTCGGCCGTGTCTTTCGTGAAACTGGACGAGGACATCGTGCAGGTGGAGGTCTCCGGAGTGAAATCCACTCCGGGCGAGCATTGGTACAGGATCACGCTCACCGACGAGTACGACCTTGCCACCGTTCTGGAGGTCTCCTACACCGTCAGGACCAACCATGCTCCGGTGCAGACCGCTGAAATCGGGACGCTTGCCGTGAACGGAGTGAAGGGCGGCTGCACCGTCGATGTGAACGACTGGTTCTCCGACGAGGACAACGAGGCGCTTTTCGCAGTGGTCAGCGTTGCGGACAGGAACATTGTCGCGACCGAAATTTCCGGAAGTAAAGTGACTTTCACGGGGAAGAAGACCGGGCGGACAAATGTTACGCTCAGAGCCTCCGACGCGAAAGGAGAGTATGCGGAACAGCGTTTCTCTCTTGTGGTCAGGGATTCCTCATCTCCGTTCGACGTGTATCCGAACCCGGCGACCGACCATATCAGCATCCGTCCGGGTGCCGACAGCATCGACGCCTCGGTCATTATAGTAAATCAGGCCGGAACCTCCGTGTTCAGCAAGGAGGCCGTTCTCGGGATAAACTCCCCTCTGAGGGTTGAGGTAGGGGCGCTCGCACCGGGAAGGTACACCGTCCGTATAAAGAACGGTTCGGAAATATATGGAACATCGACGTTCGTTAAGAAATGAGAGTGTCGGGCAAATGAGAAATCTGAAGGATATGACAGAACTGATGAATATGAGAAAGCTGATGAACATGAGGAGGTTGATGGTCATGCTTGCCGTGGCTCTCGTGCCCGTGGCGGCGCTCTCCGCTCAGGATGCCGCGTCCTCTTCGGCCGCGATGTCGTTACTCGACCGCCCGCACGGGGCGGTTCGCTCCGCCATGGCGGGTGTGGGGACGGTTTCGGGCGACGCCTATGCCCACTGGGGAAATGTATCATCCGCCGCGTTCTCCGAAAGAACATTTCAGGCGGGTCTTGGCTACGGCCTGTGGCAGCCGTCCGCGAACAAGGCGAACATAACGGATTTCGGAGCCTTTTGGCGCATCGGCAAGAAATTGACTGTGACAGCCGGATTTTCCTTTGCGGCGTATCCCAAGGAGCACCGGATGGACGAATACGGGACGGCTCTTTCGGATTTCCGTCCGACTGACATGACGGCCGGAGCCGGCGTGGCCTGCAGAATCATAGACTGCCTCTCCGTCGGGGCGGCCTTCAACTGGGCAGGCTCCCGGGGGATTGAAAGCAGTCTCAACGCCTTTGCCGCCGACGTGAATCTTACTTTCCGGAAATACGGCGTCAATGTCACGGCGTTCGCTAAGAATCTCGGCACGAATGTGAAGGCTGCCGACGGCGTGTCCTATAACCTCCCGATGAGCGCGGGGCTTGAAGCCGGCTACGGGCATGACTTTGGAAAGTCGAGCATTTACGCCGCCCTTCAGGGACAGTGCTGGTTCGGCGGACCGTTCGGAATCTCTCCGTCCGTCGCTGCGGAATACTCCTGGAACAATCTGCTTTTCTGCCGCGCCGGACTGCACTACGGCTCAAAGAAGAACGGTCTTCCGAGCTACGGCTCCCTCGGCCTGGGCTTCTGTCTGCACGGGTTCAGCCTCGACATGAGCTGGAACGCCGCCCTCGGAGTGATGAAGAACAGTTTCGCCTGCGGGGTGGGATATAGTTTTTAAGACAGGATGATTGATTACAACGACTTGGTTATGAAGATGAAAGCATCGAAGATAATAGTTCTTGCACTTGCCCTTGCGGCTCTGCTCCCGTCCTGCGCGAAGGATGTGGAAGAAACTCCGGCAGTGACTAAGGTTGACTGTTCATTCAAGATAAACATTTCGGACATCACCGGAAATTCCGTGAAACTCTCGGCCATCCCGACCAAGATGAGCGTGAAGTACTGTCTTTCCGCCGTGCGACGCGACATCTACGAACTCTATTCCGACAAGAACGAGTTTGCGGCGGACAATCTCATCGACATGAAGATGAATGCCGACGAGGAAGGGGTTGATTTCAAGGAATATATATCCCGAAACCGTCTTTCGGGCTCATCTCCGAAAACCGTCGGCGGGCTGTCGCCCGAAACGGAATATGTCGCCTTTGCGTACGGAATTTCGGACGACGGGGA
>DJPQ01000061.1 GCA_002439805.1 Bacteroidales bacterium UBA6408 | reverse complement strand
GGGGCAATGTCCCTGCTGTGCTGCGGTTCAAGTGCGGAGAAGGGGAGTAAAGGCGAGCGCCGTGCCTCCGGGGGTATGCGGCTGCAAAAAATGCGGCAAAAACAGAAAAAAACTTTGGCGGATTGAGCAAAAAAGACTACCTTTGCAGTCCGTTTTGTGGAAACTGTATCCGGAAGCGAGCAAAAAAAAGAAAATATAAAAAATAGATAACATGAAGAGAACATTTCAACCATCAGAGCGCAAGCGCCGCAACAAGCACGGCTTCCGCGAGCGTATGTCCACGCCGAACGGACGCAGGGTTCTTGCATCCCGCCGCCGTCACGGACGTAAGAAATTGACAGTATCATCTGAGGACAGGTTCTAGAAGAGTATCTGCCTCATCGGTACGGATGAAAGTAAGATGTCCAAACAGCTTTGTTTGGGCATCTTTTTTGTTTTTTTGAGTGTCTTTTGGGGCATATTCTCCCGTTTTGTTCGTCGTTTAGGACGACTAAACTTCCTCTCAAAACAAGAAGAATCTGCCTCCAAAATCCATCTCAAAATGGATAAGCTTTTTTGGGGTGGGGGATTTTATTCGTCAAATGGCATAATAAAGTAGGGCTTATGACTGATACAGCGAAGGTCAATGAGTTGTTCGGAAAGTATTCCGAGGAAGGACGCGCCCTGATTGCACGGGCGTGGGACATTGCGGAAGCCAGCCTTGCCGGGCAGACCCGGGGGAACGGTCATCCGTTCATCGAGCATCCGCTCAATGTGGCGCGGATTGTCAGCGACGAAATCGGACTCCCGGCCGAATGCGTGGCGGCGGTCTTTCTTCATGAGTCGCACAGGTTCAGCCCGGAGGCGGAGCCGCTCAGGGGCTTTCCGGCGGATGTGCTCGCCATGGTTGACGGTCTGGACAAGATTGCTTCCATAAAGCCGAAGGACACGAAGCTTGAGGCCGAGAACTACAAGCACCTCATCGTCTCATATTCCCGTGACCCCCGCGTCACCGTCATAAAGCTCGCCGACCGTCTTGAAATAATGAGGTCCCTCGACATTTTTCCCAAGTCTTCAAGGGAACGCAAGACGCTCGAAACCCTCATGCTATACATCCCGCTCGCGCACCAGCTCGGTCTCTACAACATGAAGAGCGAGATGGAGGACATCTATTTCCGCTATGCCGACCCGGAGCAGTACCGTGCCATCACCAACAAGCTCAAGGCCACCGAAAAGGACCGTCAGAGGCTCACGAGCCAGTTCATAGAGCCGCTCAAGCAGAAGCTCTCCGATAACGGAATCAAATACAAGCTGAAGATTCGCACAAAGACGGCGTGGTCGATTTACAACAAGATGCGCAAGCAGGGCGTGCCTTTCGAGGGCGTGTATGACGTGTTCGCCATCCGCTTCATCATAGACTGCGAGCCGGACAGAAAGCTTGAGCGGGATCTTTGCTGGCAGGTGTTCGGCTATGTGACCGAGGAGTACGAGCAGGACCAGAACCGCCTTAGGGACTGGCTGTCGAACCCCAAGCCGAACGGCTACGAGTCGCTGCACATCACGGTCAAGAACAAGGACGGGGCCTACATCGAGGTTCAGATAAGGACCACGCGCATGGACGAGACGGCAGAAAACGGGCTTGCCTCGCACTGGTCCTACAAGGGCATAAGCCACGAGGCGACTCTTGACAAGTGGCTGAAGTCCGTGCGGAACATTCTGGAGCATCACACAGACACCTCCGAGTTCTACGAGGACGACCTCCCGACTCCTCCGAGCGGGGAAATCTTCGTGTTCACGCCTACCGGGGAACTGCGCAAGCTGCCGGCCGGGGCGACCGTTCTGGACTTCGCCTTCGACATTCACACAAACCTCGGGGTCAAGTGCTCCGGCGGAAAGGTGAACGGCAAGGCCGTGCCTATCCGGGAGCGTCTCAAGACCGGAGACATCGTGGAAATAATCAGCAGCAAGAACCAGAAGCCGGCGGCGGACTGGCTCAACTTTGTCGTCAGCTCCAAGGCCAGGGCGAAAATCAAGCAGAAACTGGCCGAGGTCGAGTTTGAGCAGGCTTCGGAGGGCAAGGAAATGCTTGCGAGGAGGCTGAAGAACTGGAAGATAGAACTGAGCGACGAGATGCTCGCCGCGCTGATGAAGAAATATCAGAAGAAGACCCTGAACGCCTTCTATGCCGCCGTGGGCAAGGAGGAGATAGATGTGTTCGACATCCGCGACTTCATCCTTGCCGGGGGAGAGGCCCCGAAGATTCCGGAGGGCAAGGCTCAGAAGGCCTCCGTCGAGCAGCCGTCTTCGGGGAAAGGCGGCGACGACATTCTGGTGATTGACGCGAAGAACGTGCGCGGGCTTGACTACAAGATGTCGAAGTGCTGCAACCCTGTCTTCGGAGACGATGTCTTCGGCTTCGTGAGCCGTATGGACGGAATCAAGATTCACAGGATGTCATGCCCGAACGCCGCGAGGCTGATGAACCAGTACCCATACAGGATTCAGAAGGTACGCTGGAGCGATACTCCGTCATCATCCAATTTTCAGGTGGCTCTGAAGGTGAGCGCCGCGCACGAGCCGTCGGTCGTGAACGAAATCATGGACGTCATCAACTCCTTCCGCGCCTCCATGCGCTCGTTCAGCGTCAATGACAACACCCGCGCCGGCACCTACGACATACTCCTGAAGGTCGCCGTGCCGAGCAACCTCGAACTCGACAAGGTGATTTCCCGGATACGCGCCCTGCGCAACGTGCTCAAGGTCAGCCGAGGGTGAGGGCGTTTGCCGTATTTGTCCTGCGGCCTATGCAACATTCCCCGGCATTGTGCATCTTGATATGGCGTTCTGCGCATCCTTTAGAAGATTTTTTGAAGATTTAGATTGAAAATTTGAGACTGATTGGAACAATGGCAAAAATATCTGTTATAATCCCCGTCTATAATGTGGAGAAATATCTTCCGCGCTGTCTTGACAGTGTTCTTTCCCAGACTTTCACCGACTGGGAGGCCGTGTGCGTGAATGACGGAAGTCCGGACGGAAGCCGGAAAATATTGCAGGAATATGCGGACAGGGACTGTCGGATCAAGATTGTCGATAAACCGAACGGCGGTCTCAGTGACGCGAGGAACGTCGGAATGCAGAATGCGTCAGGAGAGTATGTCGTGTTCCTCGATTCCGATGATTTCATACACCCGCAGACATTTGAAATATCATCGGCGCTTGCCGAAAGGAACGGGACGGACATCGTCTCATGGTACAAGGACCCGAACTACAGAAACATAACCATAATACGCCACGCGCTGGGACTGGACACTATAGACTTCCGCCCGTCGGGATTCAGAAAGCATTTCTCTCCTGACCGGGTGAAATATGCGGTTACGGACAATGTCTATCTGCATTGCACCGAACTCTCCCATCCTCGTGGAATCCGATGGCCTATAAAGCATTTCTATGTCTGGCGGCATCTCATCCGAAAGTCCGTCATCGCCGACGTCAGCTTCATAAAGGGCATCACCTTCGAGGATTTCCCATGGTGGAGCGAGGTTATGCTGAAAAATCCGTCCGTCACAATTACCCGCCTTCCGTTCTACTACTATTATCCGAACTTCAAATCCATTGACATGAGTTCTTCGCGGATGAAGAAAATCACGAACTGGTGCATCGGACTGGAACGGTCGTATTCTCTCTACCGCCGGCATGGCGATCCGCGTCAGACCGAACTTTGGATGAGGAACTGCAAATGGCCTGTGATAAACAAGCAGATTGCGCGGCATCTGGAAAAATTCAACCCCGCCGATTCCGGCAGCCTTGAGGCGAAGAGGATTCTTTCCGCCCTGTCACAAAGCGGTGCATTCGACGATGCATTGACGGCCGACGACCGTAAAAGCGTTGAGGCGATAATGTCATTCATCGGCGGCTCCGCCGTATGACGGAGACTATTTTCGCTATCTGAACTCCTGATGCCGAAGGACTGCGGCTATGATATGGTGCATGTCGTAGTACTTGTACTCCGCAAGCCTCCCTCCGAAAATAACCCCCTCTTCAGCTTCCGCCAGTGCCTTGTATCTTGAGTAGAGACCGTTGTTGCGGACGTCGTTGATCGGGTAGTACGGTTCGCTTCCGTCCTTCCATTCGGACGGGTACTCCTTTGATATTACGGTCTTTTCCTGTTTCCCGAACTCAAAATGCTTGTGCTCGATGATTCTTGTGAACGGAGTCTCGGAGTCGGTGTAGTTCATCACCGCAACGCCCTGAAAATTAGGCTTGTCGATGACCTCTGTCTCGAAACGGACGGTTCTGTATTCCAGTTTTCCGAACCGGTAGCCGAAATATCTGTCGATGGGTCCCGTATAGACAAGTTTTTCTCCGAGCGCCCTCATAGCGTCGCGGTCGTCGAAGTAATCGGTGCACGGACGGAAATCCGCGCCTGCGAGCAGCTTTTCAAATAGCCTGTTGTAGCCCCCGACCGGGATGCCCTGCCATCTGTCGCTGAAGTAGTTGTTGTCGAAAGTGAAACGGACAGGAAGTCTCCTTATTATGGACGATGGCAGTTCTCTGCATTTCCGTCCCCACTGCTTTTCGGTGTAGCCCTTTATCAGAATTTCGTATATGTCCCTGCCCACCAGCGATATGGCCTGTTCCTCAAGGTTTCCCGGCGCGGAGATTCCGCAGGCCTCGCGCTGAAGGCGTATCCTTTCTTCCGCCTCCTCGGGAGTGACCGTACCCCACAGTTCGTGGAAGGTGTTCATGTTGAAGGGCAGGTTGTACAGCCGGCCATGATAGTTGGCTATCGGGGAATTTATGAAACCGTTGAACTCGACCAGACCATTCACGAAATCCCACACGTCACGGTCCGAGGTGTGGAATATGTGTGCGCCGTAGCTGTGGACATTGATTCCCTCAATACACTCGCAACGGCAGTTTCCGCCGGGGTGCGGACGTCGGTCGATGACGAGACATTTCTTCCCTCTCTGTCCCGCGAGGTATGCGAAGCACGCTCCGAAGAGCCCCGCTCCGACAATCACATAGTCGTACCTTTTCATGCTTTCCTGACAAAATAATACAGCCACGGGGCATAGGCAATCAGCATGGTGCGGAAACGCCTCCCTGTGGAGAACCACCTCGGAGTCACCTCTCCTCTTTCAAGCAGGCCGCGCATCCTCGGCGACCAGACTTTCATGAACCTGCGCTTCATCTCCATGGAAGCCAGGCGGTTGTAGTTCCATTTGTAGTTTATGAACGTCCGCAGTGCAAGAACGTCTCGCAGCCGCTCATATATTCCGCGTTCCTTCGCGAACCTGCGCATCTCATTGTCCTCGTCGCAGACGCACAGCAGCTTGGACCGCGAATTGACGGACGAGTTTCCGTTTATCCTGTAGTTGTGGAGCACTTCCGGGAGTATTTCGGCCCGTTCGGCACAGGCCGCGACCTTTACGGCAAAGGAGATGTCCTGATAGCTTGCTCCCGGTGTCTCAAGAAAACGGATGCAGTTGGCGTTGAGGAAAGCCCTGCGATAGGCTGCGGCCCATATTGCCGGGTATGCCATGAACAGCGCCGGATGTTCCAGAGGCCGGAAGACCTTTCCGAACTCCACGACATGTCCATAGTCGTCTTCCCGCATGGTTCCTTCCGCTTCATTGAATTCGCGGAAGAGGCAGCGCACATAATCGAGGTTGTCCCGTTCCGCGGCGGCACACATCCTGGAGAACATCTCCGGCTCAATGTAGTCGTCCGACTCTATGATTCCGACATATTTCCCCCGCGAGAGTTCCAGCCCCAAGTTCACCGTCGCCCCGTAGCCGGTGTTCGGCTTGTCGATGACCGTCACGCGGCTGTCCTTTCCCTCATACTCGCGCAGTATTCCGAGCGTCCCGTCTCTGGAGCCGTCGTTGAGGCATATTATCTCCATGTCCTCAAGGGTCTGCCCTAAAATCGAATCCATGCATTCCCTGAGGTACTTTTCAACATTGCAGCACGGCACAATGACTGAAATGAGCGGCGTCGCGTTTTGTTCTGTATGCATCATGTCCTATCTTAAGATTCGTATCGTCCTTTCAACCGCGTCGCGGATTCCGTACATCGGCGTGAACCCTAGCGAAAGAAGGCGGCTGTTGTCCATCACTGCTCTTGTGGCTATGCTGAAGCCGCGGGCCTCACTCTCTGACGGCAGGTCAAAGACAACCTTTCTTCCGGCGGCTCCGGCGCAGAGGGCTGCAAAGTCCCTGAGCCGCACGTCGCAGGCGCGGTTGCTTATGTTGTATGCGACCCCGTTTTCTCCGTCGAACAGGATTCTGAGCATCGCCGCAACGGCGTCGGATGCGTATGTGTAGGAAAAAAGCTGTTCGCCCCGGCTTTTGAGCACAATGTCCTCCCCGGCTACAGCCTTCCCTATGAACTGTGACGAAGCCTTGCTGTCGGACGGCAGCATTGTCGGCCCGAAAACACGCGAGAGACGGGCAATCTTCACCCTGACTCCCTTTTCTGCAATGTAGGACTGGCAAAGCGCCTCGCAGACGCGCTTTGACTCGGTGTAGCATGAGCGCGCGTTTGAGAGGTTCAGCCTGCCGTTGCTTTCCTCCGTGAAATCGTTGTCGCCGTTACCATAGACCTCCACCGTCGATGGGTAGAGAACCGTCGCTCCGCAGCGGGATGCCAGTTCGAGCGCGTGTTCTGCTCCCTTGACATTGATGAGAATGGTCTCTATCGGGAACTGAGAGTATGCCAGCGGGTGCGTATTGCTTGCCGCCGGGATTATGAAGTCGGCCTTCAGGCCGTCCGGAAACGGGTCGCGGACATCCTGCTCGATGAAAGAGAACAGCGGATTGGAGAAATGTTCCCCGATTCGCCCCGCCGCCCTTTCACGGCTTCGTCCAACGGCGGTCACCTTCACGCCTCCGTGTGCCATCAGGGCGTCTATGAGGTGAACGCCCACCAGCCCGGTCGCTCCCGTGATGAGGAACGACTTGCCCTCTGCCCGCGACAGATTAACTGATGACAGGACATTGAGTATATCTTCCTGATACAAAGGATGTTTCTTGTCAAGATGCATAGGCAGCCGCGATTACTTAATCCAGTTGTCCCTTTCCCTTGACAGGTAGCCCTTGAAAAGCTCAAGGTCGTCCTTTGTCGTCAGTTTTATGTTCTTGTCGCTTCCTGCCGCAAAGTGCAGTCTCACACCGAGTTCCACCATCATGGTGTTCGTGTAGTGGGAACCGTGTATGCCGATGTTCTTCTCGAAGGCCTCGTGATACTTCGAGTCGAGCAGGCTGAACTTATATGCCTGCGGCGTGGAAACCCTGCGGAGAGTCTCGCGGGGGATGAACTTTGTCGTCGTAGACTCGTCGTCTCCGTCGATGACGAAGATCTGTTCGTTGTAGGGCAGCGACGTCACCGCGTTCCCATATTGCTGCGCCTTGTTTATCACGTCCGTGAGGACTTCCGGCTCAATCAGCGGGCGTATGCCGTCGTGTATGACCACGATGTCCCCGTCCGCGCACTTGCCCTCAAGGTTATACACTCCATTGCGGATTGACTCCTGCCCGGTCGCGCCGCCGGTGACAATCCATCTCAGCTTGTCAATCCCGAACTGGCCGGCGTATGCACGGACGACATTCTCCCATCCGGCTATGCACACGACCTCTATCGCGTCAATCATCGGATGGCGCTGGAAGCCCTCGAGCGTGTAAATCAGCACCGGTTTGTCGTGGACATTGATGAACTGCTTAGGGATGTCCTGTCCCATTCTCGTGCCGGTACCTCCGGCGATTATCAGCGCTATGTTCATTTTCTGTGTCTCTCTTTTCTGAGTTCGGCGCATTTCTGTTCCGAAGGCGTGTCGATGTCTATTATCAGGTTCCCGTGGTCGTTGGCTGCCTGACGCGGGGTCATGTAGTCATCCCCGTAGTACTCCCTCAGGAGTTCATCGTAGCGTGCCGGAACGGGCATGTCCAGTCCCTCGAACTTAAGCATGACGGTGCCTCCGAACAGCCCACGGTCGAGCCTGCGGTTTTCCCTCGTGTAGGCGCAGGCCGCCACGAGTTTCCCCTCAGGTATGCTGCGGAAGTAGTTCTCGTATTTCGCGTATGCGCGGTTGAACGCACGCTTTGTCGGGTATATGCACTTGTACAGCAATGACTTGAGGACGCGGAAGAAATCGTGGCCGTAGTTCCGGAGCGGCATCGCGGCATATTCAAGCCTTCTTCTCAGGCCGTAGGCCCGGCGCAGGGTCCGCTTCATCCTTTTTTCGTCGTCATAGACATTGTCGAGCGGGAAGACATCTATGAACAGCCCCTGGTTGAAGCGCTTGTAGATTTCCTCCGGAATGATTGCCGAAGTGCGCGTGTCACGCAGCTGGGCGTGTCCCCTCACGAAATTGAACTCGCTGTATGCGGTCTGAAACCTGTAGGGCGCATGAAATTCGGAAGCCGCGACCGAAACCAGTCTGTCATAGTCCCTGCGGAACATAATCACGTCGATGTCGTCGTCCCAGGGGATGAAGCCGCCGTGCCTGACCGCTCCGAGCATGCTCCCGGCATCAAGCCAGAATCTGATTCCGTTTGCGTCGCAGACCCGCTTCAGCTCACGGAGCATATCGAGCTGACACCGTCTCATCCTCTCTTTCAGTGTGTTCTTTTCCTGTACTGTCATCATCTGATATGAGCCGGTGATTCAATCATTTGTCTGGAAGCCACAAGTTCGGCGTAGTCCTCGAACGAGCGGTTGATTACGTCGCGGGCCACATCAGAGCCGTAGATGCTGACGAACTTCATCCTCTGGCCGGTCTCGCCCGGGATGTCCTTGTAGGTCGTGAAATAGTGAATCAGCCTTCTTACAATCTCCACAGGGAGTTCGTTCAGGTCGTTGTAGTCGCCATAGACAGCGTCGTTCTTGAGCACCGCGATTATCTTGTCGTCAGCCTGGTTGTTGTCCAGAAGCCTAAGCCCGCCTATCGGCCTTGCCCACACGAGCACGTCGCCGTGAGTGACGTCCTTTTCCGTGAGGACGCAGATGTCGAGAGGGTCGCCGTCGCCTTCGATGTCGTAGCGGGCGAGGGCCTTGTTGGTCAGCTCGGCCATATGGACGCTGCAATATGACCTCGGTATGAACCCGTAGAGGGACGGAACTATGTTCGAGAACTTCTGCGGACGGTCTATCGAGAGGTAGCCCGTTTCCTTGTCAACCTCATATTTGACCGTATCCGTCGGCACAATCTCTATGAATGCGCGCACCTCCTCGGCGGAACCGGGATTGATTCCGTGCCACGGGTGAGACTTGCACTTGCTGCTGTAATCCATGGGTTTGCCTGTTTCAGGTCTGGTTTTCTGAAACGAAAGGCAAATATAGGGAAAATCTGTCTGTACGCCAAGCCGAAGCCGCAATTTCGTCAGTTTTCGACCGCCCTGCGGGACGGCACGATGGTTATTATGTAGCCTATGGCGGCTACCGTGAGGCAGACGAGAATCACGTCCGTGGGGTTGAGGATGACCGGATAGGCTTCGACGAGGAAACTTCCGGGCATCCTGACTATGCCGAAAAGTTGCTGGACAAGGGCTACGGCGATGCCGAGAACGGTGCCGGCGGCAAGCCCCGAGAGCGTAATCAGCCAGCCTTCGAGGCGGAATATGCGTCGGATGAGCCCGTCCTCCGCGCCGAGGCTGCGGAGGGTGCCGATGTCGTCCTTCTTTTCGATAATCAGCATGGAGAGGCTGCCGAAGATGTTGAACGATATGATGATGAGCATGAAGACTAGAATCATGTAAACCGCAGCCTTCTCATATCTCATCATCTTGTAGAGCGACTCGTTCTGGCGGAAGCGGTCCTTCACCACGAAGCCCTCGCCGAGCCTGTCCTGAAGTTCGCGGATTATCCTTGCCGTTGCCGACTTAGACCTCGCGGCCTCTTCCGTGAGCCTGATTTCCACCTCCGACACCTCGTCTTCCAGTTCGAGCAGTTCCCGCATCGTTTCAATCGGGACAATCATCAGCCTTCCATCGACGTCGCTGTTGATGCTGAACACTCCCGACGGCCACACGGTCACGCTTTCAAGTGAGGATGCCGGGTTGGCGGCTGATATGCGGCGTGTCCGGGACGGATAGTAAATCTCTATGCCGGCGAGAAAAGCCGGATTGATGCCGAGGCTGTGGGCCAGAACCGAGCCTGTGCAGGCAAGCGGAACGTCACCCCGGTGGAGGCTGAACTCTCCCCGGACGATGTGCTCGCCGAGCCGGGACTCTTCCTCATAGATGCCGTCAACGCCCTTGACCAGCGCGGTGGCCTGCCTGTTCTCATAAAGGACGAAGACATTTTCCTGAAGCGTCCCGCAGATGCTTGCGACCTGAGGATTGTCGTAGAGCCAGTCGTAGGCCTCGCCGTCCGGGACGAAGTACTTTCCAGTCGCCGGGCTCACCATAATGTCCGGCTCGACCGTGCTCATCATCGACTTCACGAGCGAGTCGAACCCGTTATAGACAGACAGGACCACGATGAGCGCAGCTGTTCCCACCGCCATCCCCACGGCGCTTATCGCAGAAATGACATTTATCACATTCTGCGACTTCTTCGCGAACAGATAGCGCGAGGCGATGTAGAAATCTAATTTCATTTCGGCACAACGCGGCAATCCGCCTTTTAGCTTATTTTTTCAGCAGTTCCTCGATGTGTTCAACATAGTCCAGCGACGAGTCCAGATAGAATATGATTTCAGGCACGATGCGCAGCTGCCTGCCCATGGCATGGCCGAGTTCTCCGCGGAGCCCCCTGGCGTTTTCCTTCAGTTTCGCCATCACGCCCTCCGCCTTGTCCGACGGGAACACGCTGACGTAAATCTTTGCCACGGAAAGATCCGAGCTGATTTTCACGCCGCTCACGCTGAGCAGAGCCCCGTCGAACGCCGCCATTCCCTTGCTGCGGAGAATCTCCGCCATCTCCCTCTGTATCTCTCTGGCAACCTTCAGCTGCCTTGTGCTTTCCTGTGTTTCCATATAATCGTTTTCTTTTTCAGATTTCCTGCAAATATGGCTCATTATTTTCTTAAAAACAAAAAAGAAGAACAGCGAAATTTTCCGGAACGCGACGGCATCACAGATACATCCGGTTTATCATTTCGTCGGCGAAGCTGCCCGGAATCGGGGTTCGTGCAGCGGAGGACTTGAAACTGGTCTTCTGGAACATGGAAGCGGAGGTCAGGCGTTCAAAGACATCCGGATCGTAAGGCTTGTCGCCGTAGCCCCACCACAGGGAATGCGTCGGGTTCTGGGAAAGCTTCGGCATTTTTTCGAAGAGCGCCGCTGCCGCCGGATTCGTCTCCACGACCTTGTGAAACATCATCTGGTGCTGGAAATAGTGAATGTGGCGGGTGTTTTCTTTCCAGTATGCGAACATCATCGCCCGCCACGCCTTCAGAATGAAATTTCCCCGGCGAGCCCTGATGAAACAGTTCTGCATGAAGGTGTAGGAATTTATGTCTCCGGCAAGATAGACGAAGAAATCCTCGTCCCAAAGCCACTGAGGCAGGGGATGGGCTATGAAGTCGGTCGCGTCGAGCCAGAGTCCCCCGTGTTCATACAGAAGTTCGACTCTGCACAGGTCTGAGAAATGGGCCGGGGAAATCTTCCCGGCCTGCCACAGACCGACGATTTCCGGCGGAAGCGTGATGTAGTTGAATACGGTTTTTTCGTCAAGAACCACAAGCTTGTGTCCCGGGCAGTTGGCCCGTGCGCTTCTCCAGCAGGCCTTGACAAGAGCCGGAGCGGCCTCTTCGCCCTGAAGCCAGATGGACCAGATGGTCCCGTCCTCTTCGGCCGGCTGATTTTTCCCGGTTTCCTTGCCGGGAAGTCTGTCCGGAGCGCAGTCCTCCGGACGCAGTCTCCTTATCGGCGGAACATAGCGGTTGAGGTATCTGCCTATGCACCTGCCCGTCACCTCGGTGCGGACCTTACGCCTTTCGGCGCGCGGTCTCCAGAACCAGTTCGTGACATGAGCCTTCCAAATCATCTCCGCCTGACATCCGAGCCAGCCGAGGTCATGAAAATTGTCCGATACGTTCCAGTTTGTCATATTCTTCCACGATTTTTTGCTGCATCCATCTTTGTCCTGCGGCCTTTCGCCGCAACCCCGCACACCCCGCAACATTCATGCTAGTGCCGAAGTGAGTCCTGTCCGTCAGGAAAAATGTCGTGGAAAATGCGAATATGTTTTGCAAATATGAAGAATAATGGCGACATTTGTCCCGGATAGAAAACGGCAAGTCGCTGAATATAGACGATGAGCCGAAAATTATAACAACCTTTATATTACGAAGAGTCATGCGGTTGATGAAACGGCATAGTCAGATTGCGGAGCGGTGTGCCCTGAGCCTTGTCGGGGGGGGGTATATATTGTGGCTACGCATCTGATGTTGAACTGACGGAAGAAATAGCGGAAGACATACTCTTGAGGGTATCGTTGCCTTAGCAGGCGGCGGTGCCCTCGAATCGTATATGCCCATGCCGTCAAATTCTGTCTGTGCGGATTTCAGACCGGAGGCCTTCGACTATGGAGGGAGAGAGAATAACGGACGTATTGAAATTATAAAGGTATTTTCGGGGACCGCCGATGCGAATCGTCATGTGCCGTCCGTCACGGGTCCCCTTTTTATTGGGAAAGAAAGCAGGGAAAACACAAACAACCTTAATATCAAAACAATGTCAGTAGTACAAAGCAAAACTTACGAGACCCCGTTCCTGAATGCGGAACTGGTCTCAACCGAATGCGGATTTGCCGCAAGTGAGGTCAAGACTCTGGGCGCAGCGATTGACGACGCCCCGGAATCGGATTACGGAACCTTTTAATCAGACCCGGCCATGAAAAAGATTTTCAAGACAATCCTGCTCATCGCCGCCCCGGCAATGGCAGTTCTTTCCTGCGCGAAGGAAAATGTCGAGCCTGTTCAGAAAGGCGAAACGGTTCATTTCAGCACGGCTGAACTCTTTACCAAGTCCCATTTCGGTGACAAGGTCGGAGACTCCTATCCGATCCTATGGACTGAAGGACAGCAGGTCGGCATCGTTTATGGCGGAAGCGCTTCGCCTTCAGTCAGCAGGGCGGATGTGAATCCTTCGGAAGATTTGAAGACGGCTTCCTTCTCAAAGTCATTTGAAGCCTCAACGACCGCAGAACATCACAATTTCTACATTGCCAGCCCGGCCGATGCCGCGATTGGTTATTCAAACGGCTCTTACAACTTGTCCATCCCGTCGTCTCAGATTCCTGCGGACGGGACCTGTGATGAAAAGGCACAGATTACTGTGGCGAGACACATCTCACCGACCTTCGATGTCGAAATCAATGACCTTCAGTTCAGTCACGTCACGGCTTATGGTCGTCTGTCCGTCACCCTTCCGGAGGGCGCCGGCGAAGTTTCGTCAATTGCACTGAATGCGAGCAAGAACATTTCAGGTCGTTATTATTATTCTTTTGAAACGGGAGAATTGTCAGAGAATACGGCGTCGGCCACGATAACCCTGAACACCTCAAAGACACAGGACATCTTCTTCGGATGCGCTCCGGTTGATTTGACAGATGAGTTACTGGAGGTTGTCGTGACTGCGGCAAACGGTACTTATGAGAAAATGATTGATTTCTCGTCTGTTACGAGCCCGCTGAAATTCGAGGCCGGTAAAGTGTCGAAGTTCAGTGTGGCGGATTTCACGAAGAAGGAGTCTGACGAGGTTTATACTCTTGTAACGGATGCAAGTACGCTGAAAATCGGAGACAAGGTCATTATCGCCGCTGCCGGTTATGATTATGCAATCAGCACGACGCAGAACGACAATAACAGAGGACAGGCTTCGATAACGAAGAAGGGCAACACGATTGTAAATCCGGGCAATGATGTCCAGCTGTTCACTCTTGAACAAGGAAGCACGTCAGGAACATATGCATTCAATACCGGTTCGGGCTACATTTACGCGGCGTCAAACAAGAAAAATCACCTGAAGACTCAAAAGAGTGTTGATGCTAATGCTTCTTGGACAGTAACTTGTTCGACGACTGAAGATAATGTCGTAACAGCGACCATAAAGGCGCAGGGAACAAACAGCAGGAATACGATAAAGTACAACAGTGATGACAATAGCGGTTTAATTTTTTCTTGCTACTCACAGGGTCAGAAAGATGTCGCCATCTACACCGACGGCAAGGGCACTGGTTCCCTTCCGACTCCTCCTCCGTCCAACACGATATTTGAGGAATCCTTCTCTTCTGATCAGGGGCAGTTCACCATTGACGATGTGACACTGCCGGCCGGTGGCAAATATGTCTGGCAATCTACTTCCCAATATGGCATGAAGGCATCGTCTTATATCAATAATACGAATCTGGCCTCTGAATCATATCTCATTTCTCCGGAGATAGATCTTTCAGACGAGGCATCAGCTGTCCTGACATTCTCTCATGCGCTGAACTTCCTCAAAGGCAACAATGCGTCGGATTTCGTCAATCTCGTGGCTCGGAAGACAGGAGACGAGTCTTGGCAGAGTCTCACTATACCAAATTTCCCGTCTGGGGATGGTTGGGATTTTGTAAAGTCCGGCGAGATAGACCTTAAGGACTACTTGGGCAGCAAGATGCAGTTTGCGTTCAGATATGTCTCGACGACAAGTTGTGCTCCGACATGGGAAATAAAGAATGTGTCGGTTGTTCGTAAATAG